>JAYEPB010000081.1:0-2912 GCA_034723595.1 Nanobdellota archaeon | reverse complement strand
GATTTTTCTCTGCTAAGCAAAACTGAAAGAAAAGGCATAATAAAGGAGATTCTATGTGATGGAATAACAACTGATAATGGAATTGAAGAATGGCTAATCACAAATTATAATCATGAACTTAAAGCTCTTGCAAAAGAAGTAGAATATAAAGATGAGAAAATAAAAGAAGTAGAATATAAAGATGAGAAAATAAAGCATTATACTGGAAAATGAACTTGCAGAAGATTATATAGCTACTGCAGGGACGAGATATAAGTTTAATGAGGATTCTGCAAAAAATAAACCTATAGAGATAGACAGATTTGGGAGAAGAGCTGATGGCAAAGACTATAACAACAGTATTTTAAAGCAGGATTCAATATATTATGCTTATGCAGATTCTAAACAGGATGAGCTTGAATCCATATTTGCTTATTCTTTTGATAATATAATATTTGAGAATCTTAAGCAAAGAGCCAAAAGAGCAAAAAGCCTCCTTGGGCTTGAAGATTATTCTGTATCCCTGATGGATGCAGAAATAGCTGATAAGGATGCAGAATATGTCTGCAGGACATCATTATTAATTGATGATGAAATATACAAGTCAGCACATAAGATTGTTGAACTGCTTGATAAGATTACTTCAGAATCCCAGTCAATTATAATTAATAAAGATTCCAGGCAATTATTAATTGACAATGCAAAATTATTAAAAAAGAATAGAATATCAATAAGTGACTTGTATGATAACAGAGATATCTTTTTTTCAGATTACAAATTCAGCTCATATATAAAATACACTAATGATAATACTCTGCAAGTAAACTATTTCAGTTCAGAGAATAATATAACAATGGCAAATATTAGCCATATAGTTCTAGATAGCACAGAATCATTTCAAAATCTTAATGAGATTGGTATCATAGACCTTGATTCTGATAAAATAGAAGCGCTTAAGGAAGAATACAGGAATAATCTATTATTCAAAGATGGTACTGTGCCTTATAAGAAGAACAGTCTTCAATATTATACTGAATTATACAAAAAAGCAAAAGCAAATACTAATCAGTTGTTTAGAATTGATTCATCTATGAATTTTGGTGAAATCCTGCAGATACTTAAAGATGAGGATTACTTAGATGGGAATTTCCCTTTTATAGCAGATTTTGATATTATGTTTCTTAGGGATATGTATGATAAAATAAAGAATAAATAAGCAAAAAAACAGACAGGAGGAAATAAAAATGGGAAAAATGGGAATTGATCAGGAAATTATGAAAGCACTTGGCATTAAGGAGGGTAAAGCAGGAGATTATAAAATAAGGGTGTCTGAGGCATATAAAGATAAGAAAAATGAAATTCTTATGAAGGCTATTAAGAAAGCATCTAAACAGTATCCTCAGATGGACAATGAGATTAGTTCAGTTATAACAGCAGTCTTTGCTAATAGGAATATTGCAGATTACTGTGGAGGATTAATCGGGCAGAATGATAATAATCTGGATGAGGTTTTAATAGACCAGATTGCCAAGTATGGCAGAAAAAGCAAATTAGAGCCAGAAGATGCAATAAAAGATGATACTGTTATGATCAATTCTATTCTTGGTTCTTATGGTTCACTGGATAACTATAAAGAGGGATTGCTCAAAGAAATCAAAACATGGAATGATATTTTTAGCAAGGTTGAGAAAGTAGGTTCATTGAGTATATTTGGATTTGGAGTCCAGATAATACAAGCTGCAAGTAATTATGATAAGAATCATGCTAAAGTTTACTCATCTCTTTCAAAGTTAGTTCAGGATGGAGGGATGACTCTTGGAGAGATGGGAGATTTCGGCAAGTCTCTAGTGACAGAATATGCAAAAATAAACGGAAGAGATATCAAAAGGTATGAAAAGCTAAATAAAAAAGCTAAATAAATAAGGTTTGATGTCATAAATTTTGTAAATAACTTTCCCAAAAGTTTGGGGTTATTTTGGAATTTATTTTCTATATTGAAAAAAATCATTATAACACAAAAAAATTAACGAGAAAATCTCATAATCTTAATGATTTATGAAATTTTCTGGTGTTTAGAAAGTATCCAGATACTAGAGATAAGAATGGTAATTATCTAAAGTATCTGGATCTTTCAGTTAAATGTTATTGGGTTTTCTTTCTGAACCATCCTGTTAGGCTGAAACCTAGAACTGCCCCACAGAATCCTGCACCTAATAATCATAAGGTAGCTGGCTTAGAAAGAAAACTAATTTTTCATTTTCTTCCTCCGTTCCTCCCTCTCAGAGAGTTTCGAGGTGGTTTGTTTTTGAGTTTGTTGTTTTTGAGGTTGTTTTTGTTTTTCAGATTTTGATCAGGCTTTCTGTTTTTCGACATAAATTTCTCCTTTAATCTTTATGTTCAATTATTTTTGAATATTATCTCTTCCTCAACTTCCTCTACCTTCTTAGTTTTATTATTCTGTGTTATTTTTTGATATATGTAGCCTATTGCTAGTAATGCAATAAAAACCAGAGCCCTGGGTCTAAAAAAAGCGAGTCCCACCCACATAGCACAAGCAAGAGAAGTCGCTTTTAAAGGGAAATTATTTTGCCAGCACCTTAGACTAACTATAGCAGCTAGTACAAACAAGATTCCTAATAGTAGGAGTATCAAGATTTTTCACCTCCTTCCAGAACATAATTAAAATATAAATTAAATAAAAACAAGCAGAAAGAATGCTACTTATTTTCGAGCATTTTCTTTTCAAACTCTTTCCAGTCAAAGCCATTATAAGCTATGATTGAAAGATAATCATCCTTTTCGATCATAGTATCGTAATCCGGACAAGAGAATGTTTCGCTTTCTTTAATCAGGCCAAATGGATTAATTTGAACACCCTCTTTCAAACCAGTCTGCATTGCAGTTAACTGAAACTCAGCCCAAGTCCATCCGAC
>JAYEPB010000080.1:0-12544 GCA_034723595.1 Nanobdellota archaeon | reverse complement strand
CAAAAGTCCGTGACCACCACCAGTGAAACACTGGTGGCATGCTCGGCTTCGCCTCGGGTCACTCCCTATTGAGCATATTTAATACCACTTGATTACACCAGTCACAGACTGGTGGTATAAAATATATAAAAATAAAAAAAATTTACTTTATTGCAAAAGTTTTCCAACAGCATCTACTTCAATTTGAGTTTCTTCAACAGGCTCTTCAAGCAGAATCTCTATCTCTGCCATGTCCTTGAGCTGGTTTATGTATACTTCTTCTGCAGCTCTCTGTTTGCCAATCATCAACTGCTGAGTGAGTTCATCTTTAACTTCATCAAATCCAGAAGTACCTCCCTCTTTCTTTGAGGTAAGTTTGATGATATGATATCCAAATTGAGTCTCTACCACATCAGAGATTTCACCTACTTTCAAAGCAAATGCCACTTCTTCAAATTCAGGAACCATTGATCCATGCGCAAAATATCCAAGATCGCCGCCTTCTTCACTGCTTGGGCATGTTGAATGCTCCTGAGCAAGTTCTTCAAAGTCTGATCCTGATCTAATCTGGCTGAGAATGTTTTCTGCTTCAGATTCTGTTTCGACAAGGATATGGCTTGCCCTTACCTGTTCTCCTTCCTTGAACTGATTAATATTATTATCATAATAATCCTGTACTTCCTTATCGCTCACTTCGATTCCAGACCAGACAGATTTCTCCAGCAGCCGTTGGATATAAAGCTGTGTTCTGTATGCTAGTGCATTGTCAGATTTAAGCTCTTCAAGAGTTATACCCATGCTGTTAAGTTGAGTTAAAAGTTCTTCTTCAGGCATTGACTCCATAATCTTTGCCATCTCAGTATCTACGAACTCTGTCACTTCCTCATCAGTTACTTCTATGCCTTCTTTCTTTGCTTCCTGCACAAGAATCATTTGAGGAATAAGTGCATTTTTAAGAAGATCTATCTTTGACAGTTCCATACCATATGTCTGGTAGTTGACTGATATAATCTCATACTGCCTTTCCATATAATCTTCATAGATCTCTTCTCCATTCACAAGAGCAACAATACCACTGCCAGTGCCCTCATTCTCTTCTACAAACCTACCAGTCAAATCCTTAGCACTGCAGCCTGCAAGAGCAAGGCTTGCTATTAGGATAAGAAAGATCGCTAACATTTTGGTTATTTTTTTCATAATTATTCCCTCCAGTAAATATTAACATTGAACTGATAAATCAGAATGATGCTTATATTAATAAATGTTACGAATTAAAAGAGGGCCTATTTCATGCATATATCATAGAAATCGCATTGACCTGTAGAATACTTACATAAGGGGCTTTTCTGCTTTGGATAATCATCAATTTTCTCAGTCTTTGTTTTCTTCTGCATAAGCAGGCATTCTCTTTTTGCAAACTCCATCAACTGCTCATCAGCAAGAAAGCTCTGTTCATTATGTTTCAGGAAATATATGCCTACCTCATCAGGCAATCTGCCATATTGTTCATAATAAAGCAGAGAGTAGATTGCCAACTGCAGCTTGTAAGCCTCATTTATATGAGGTCGTTTGCTGGTCTTATAATCCATGAGCCTAATTTTGCTGTCTATTTCTTCAATAACATCAATAAATCCCATGACCTTGAAGGTCTGTGAGAAGAATTTTTTTTCTCTTGTTGGAATAAGTGATTTGAATGCTCTTTTGATACTACCTATCTCATCTATTTTTATTCTTAATTTTTCAAGGAATATTCCCATCCAGGTCTGCATCATCTCCTGAGTTTCCCTAAAATAAAAAAGATGCTGGTCATTAGAAATATCCAGTTTCTTAAACTTATTCATACTTCTGAACCAGAAATCCTTCAGTTGCTTCTTTATCTCTGTTCTCAATACAACCTCATAATCTGTTATGCTAAGTTTTTCAAGGTCGGCATCGCTAATATTATAAAAATGTTCAAGAGCAGAATGCGCAACATTGCCTCTGATAAGATGAATGCTTGGCAGAGTGGGATATTTTGCAATATATAGATAATAGTATTTTCTAGGGCATTGGTTATAAGTATTAATTGAAGATGGAGATTCATATGCTCTTGCCATAAAATATAAGAAAAAACTCAGCTTTATAATGTTTATGATAAGTTGTCCTGTGGCAAGTGGGATTATTCTGTTTTATCTTCTTCTTTTTTTGGAAGTTCTTCAGTAACTTCTGCTTCTTTAGGGGTTTCAGGTTCAGATGGGCTTTCTTCTTTTACTTCGGTTCCTGTTGATTCAGTCTCATTTTTGCTGTACAGGATGTTCACAGAACTTCCTTGGAAAAATCTTGTGCCTTCAGCAGTCTTTAGTGTAAGGTTTGTGCTAAGGTCAAAAGCCACAAGCTCACCACATATTGTCTCTTTATTCCTAAGTTCTACTATTATCTCCCTGCCTTTGAATTCATGTAAAGTCTCTATTGGAGTGGGGTATTTTTCCATGGTTATATTCCTCTTATATCTATATATATATATTGATTATTGCAGCTATTTTAAAAATCTTCCGGAAAAATGGAGGTATATTTTATTAATGACTAGTTATCTTGGACATACATGGAAGAAAAACTCCTCAGGATGTCATTGGTTATTGCAGTAATAGGAATTATCTCATTGTTTTGCCTTTTGCAGATTATAGGTCAGGATGTGGAGGGAAAGGGAATTGCAGATAGTCAGGTTAGAGAGAATCAGATAAAATTTATAGGCATAGTAGAGGATTTATCTTCATATGAAGAAGTGACATTTCTGACAATCTCACGCATAGAGACACTAGAGATAATAGCTTTTGATAATGTGACTATTGAAAAAGGGGCAAGAGTTGAAGTCATAGGCACGATATCAGAGCAGGAGGGCAATAAGGAAGTAATTGCCTCAAGGATTAGGGTCTTTTAGTAAAAAATTTCTGAAAGAAATTTTTTAGAGATTTAAGGGAATACCTAATGCAAGGGCTAAGGTGGATACTAAGTAGAAAGCCCTGCCCAAAAGTAAATTGTATGTAAACTTTTGATTAAAACCAGCTGGCTATTTTGCCTAAAATATTTGTGAAGAAGAACTTAACCTTTTTTGTAGCGCCAACAGGTTCTATTTTGATATCTCCATTTCCTTTCAGCTTATAAAAAGTCTTTAGAGGATCTTCGGATCCTATTAGGGTTTGAACAGTATCTAATCCATCGACATATACATTCATTGTAGGGTCAGGTTCTATGCTCTTTCCAAATTCAGCAAACAGACCTTTAGAAGTCACAGCATGGCAGATCTCTTCTCCATCCATTGTATAAGCGTTGATTCTCTCGTTTCCATAAAGCGGAACTTTGTTTCCCATACGTGGTTCAAGGATTGGTTCCAGGTAAGAGAAGATTTCCTCTCCGCTGTCCTCAGGAGGAGTTGTATCTTCCTGAGCATAAGCTAAAGCAGAAATAAGGATTACAATAACAGATAATAGTAATAATGTTTTTTTCATAACGAATCACCCATTTTATTGATAATTAAGAAAGAGATATTTAAATGTTTCGGGAATTTTGGGGGGTTAAAAAGGCCAATTGATTCACAATTTACTGATGGACCTCAAATTTTCAATTCTTAAATTTGAAGGAATTGCATTCTGGAATTTCTTATAGAAAAGTTTTTGCATCCAATCAATCCAGCTTTCATCCCTTATCTCATAATACAATGCAAGAATCTGCTTTTTTTGACCTTTCTTTCTCTGGCTGGAATTGATTTCTCCCAATTTTATGATGGTGTTGTCAAAGATATATGCCCTTAGAGGGATTTTTTCATGGCGAATCTCTACAGAAGGCTCTCTCAGTCCGCTGTTTAAAGAAAGCACCTGTTCAACATTATTAAGATCTGCCAGGTTAATATCTGTAATTATCTTAACTATGACTTTTCTTTTGATTGCTTTTTTTATGTATTCAAAGATTGTTTTTTTATTGTGTTTTAGATGGAGAAATGCAAGGTTGCCTGCAAAGATATAAATCTCTTTTTGAGCAATCTCAAAAAAAGGCGCAAGCGATTTGATATCATAATTATAGTTTTTCTCTGACTCAATCTCTTCATAGTAGCCTTTTCTGTTTTTCGGGTCAATATACTGGTAGATCTCAAAAGGAGAAAAATCAGCTTTGCCTATCACAGATTCTATCTGTTTAAAAAGCTTCTCCTGAACATCGGTTGAATATATCTTTTCAGTATTATTCCAATATACTATCTTCAGCGCACCTCTTGTGCCTTCCCTGAAAGTAATTGTCTTGATATTTCCTGTCTGGAGCATGATCTGCTCAATATACCTGTCTGCAGTTCTCCAGTTCTTATCGATTGCATGAGCAATTTCATTAATGTTTCTTGGTCTTGAATACACCAAGGCCTTAATCTTTTCTATTGTCTTATTATCAAGAGTCATGAGGTGAATATAGTGCCTCTGGTATAAATATGTTTCGGTTTGATACAACTATGTGTACAGTTTTTTGTTAAAAATGTCTAACTATAATACAACTCTTCCAATGATTTATGATAGGAAACAATTACACACACAGGGAATATGCGAAGAAGTTGATTATACCTCAAAGAACACAGCCACCCCATATAGGCCATATCAGCATGCTTGAGGCTGCCTGCAATGCAGCTGAAGAAGTAGTTGTTGGCATTGGAAGCGCCAATAAGATTGGCAGGGATAATCCTTATTCTGCGCACGAGAGACAATTAATGCTAGAAAAGTCACTTGATGACATAGGGATCACTAACTGCAAATTTGTAGGTGTTCCGGATTTTGAGAGTGATGAAGAATGGATGGATTATTTGAAGGATTATTGCGGCTTAGATAAAGATACTGCAATAGTTTCTGGAAATGATTATGTCATTGGTCTTTGTGATGATGCAGGTTATCAGACAGTTAATCCATTTGAACTTGTAAAAAATCCTATTGATATATCTGCAACAAGGCTCAGGGAAATGATTAAAGATAATCACCCTGCATGGAAAGATTATGCAGCAACAGGAACCAAATATTATTTTGAAAAATTCGGAGGGAGAGATAGGATTGCCAGATTCTATCAGGACTAAAAATGAAAAAAGTTTTAGTCATCAATCCTCCAAACATGCCTTTTACTAGGCAAAGCCTGTTGATTGAACCAATAGATGTCTTAAGTGTTGCAACATTTATCCAGTCTCTTGGAAATAAGGTTAAGGTCATTGATATGGATGTTAAAATGATGAAACCTAAGGATATACAGAATCATATTCTTGAATTTGCTCCAAGCATTATTGTAATAATCTTTGATTATCACATTCCGCTTCACACAACAGAATCAATCCCCGGAATCAATGAAATCTCAGGAATTGCACAAGACAACGGGATAAAAGTAATCATGGGTGGAAAGACTTCAAATTGCTACCCTAAAGAGTTTCTCCAAAATAGTGCAGACATAGTTATTCATGGAGAAATGGAGCCTGCGCTTTCAGAATTATTTCTGCCAGAGGAATGGTCTCAGGAATCTCTGTCTAAAATCCTGGGCATAAGCTATAAGATAGGTAAAAGGATATATTCAACTGAAAAACGAATCGAGAAGATTGATCTTGATTCCCTTCCAATGCCTGACAGGAGCCTTATTGATTTGGCAGACTACATAGAGGTAAGGACAATTCTTTCAAGCAGGGGTTGTTTTGGCAGGTGCAAATTTTGCGCAACACCTTTATTCTGGGGCAATTTCAGAGCAAGAAGCGCAAAAAATGTAGCAGATGAGATTGAATATCTTATCAAAACATATTCTGCGAGGAAAATTCTTTTTTTAGATGATAATGCTACAGCAAGCAAGACCAGGATGCATGACATCTCCCTTGAGATTATCAAAAGAAAAATCAAATGCAGGTTTGGATGCCTTGGGACAATATCTACTTTTGATATTGACACTATGAAGATTATGAAGAAAGCAGGATTTGAATGGATTCATTATGGTGCTGAATCAGGCAGCATTAAGGCTTTAACATGTCAAAACAAAGGGATTAGTCCAGAGGATATAAAGAGAGTAATTAAGCAAACCAAGAAGATTGGGCTAAGAGTCAGAGCTAGTTTTATCCTTGATCTGCCAGAGATTGATGAAAAAGGCATGAGAGATACAATCAAATTAATCCTGGACTCAAAACCTGATGAGATAAGAGCGCACTTTCTTGCTATTCGCGTGGGAACAGAATACCATCGCACTTCAGTGCATAAAACCATCCCATCGCAGTATATCCATAATAATAAATCAACTAATAATCTGAGCTTGATGCCAAAAGAATCAATCCTAAGTTATGTTGATGAACTTTCACAAAAACTTGTAAAAAAAGGGTATTTGTTAATCAATAATATATCTGAATGGGATGACATAAAAAAACTAAAGCAAAAAAATCCAGATCTTAAATTTATCTCATTTTGTCCTGCCAGATATGGATTAGGATGGGGTGATTCTTAAATGATTCAGGGGAATGAATCTCAGGGGAATGAATTTAGGGGAAATGGATATCAGAGATATGTTCTTGGAGTAACTGGATCTATGGGCTGCGGTAAAAGTTATGCTTGTGAAAGACTGATTGAGATTGCAAAATCAAAGAGTATTTCTGTAAGCTACTATAATGTTGATTTGATTCGAAGGGATATGTTAGGAGTAAATCAGGAGTATTTTTTTGTTCGGAATCAATTAAAAGAACAATTCGGAAAAGATATCCTAAATAGTGATAGCTCAATTGATAGTTTGCGTATTAATGATATAATCTATTATGATTCTCAAAAAATGAAAGAGTATAAATCAATTGTAAACCCCTGCATAGAGGATTACTTAAAAAAAGATATTAGTACTGCATCTGGCATTGCGCTTGTAGAATGGGCAATGCTTGCAGAGGATGGATTACTTGCAATGGTTGACTATAATACCTTAGTGGTCAGCTGCGATTCTGAAACACAATTAGACCGTCACAAAGATGGAGATTTGCCAATGAATCAGATTAAGAAACGAATCTGCAATCAACTTAGCAATACTGAGAAGATTAGCCAGATATGTAAGATGCAGCAGGAGCAGGGTTTTGGGGATCTCTTTTTGTTTGATACCTCTCACAATCCAGGACCTGAGGACTATCTGATGCTTTTTGATAAGATTAGTGCAGTGCTTAGATGAATTTGAAAAGTTAGTTGGAAAAGATGGAGTCTTGGTGGGTGTGGAAATTACATGAGCATCCCAAAAAAACTGTATAATGAGATGAAAGAATTAGGCTGAAAATAGGGCAAACCATTCATGTGCTATGCATTAGCTGTTGAGATTACTGAAGACATTGTAATCCCTGCAATCCTTAGCGCAACAGGGCATCCGGAATTTATCCCTGCAGTGCTTGCATTTCATAGTGAACCTGTTATGTATCCGCTTTATTTTGGTGCCAGAAAGATGATTAGGAATTTTCAAGAAAGGAGATTGGAAAAAAATAGCAGTGGGCTTAATGAGGGTCTGAGCAGTATGATGAAGAACTGCCAAAAGTATATTGCCCATAGATAAGGAGTGGATAAAAATGAAAACTGAAACTGAATTTAAATCAGAAGATTACAGCCACTGCTTATTCAGGATTCCAGAAGCAGGAGGAAGGGCATTATGGGAGATTACAAACAGCTGTAATTATTCATGCCCTTATTGTATCTTTAGCGCCAGGAAGGGGAATATTGAAGGAGAGCTTACAACAGATGAATGTTTTGAATTGATTAAAGGTCTTAAAAGAAATGGATTTACTCATCTGAAGATCACAGGCGGCGAACCATTCAGGAGAAAAGATATGGCAGAGATTCTTGAGAAAGCAAGTGAACTTGAGTTTATTGTTGACATCTCTACAAATGCGTCCTATATTAACAAGGATATTGCAGGCAAAATAGGAAAATTAGGCTTGCAAATGGTGCATGTAAGCCTTGATGGGCATAATAAAGAGATACATGAAAATGCAAGAGGACCAAACACTTACAAGCCAACTGTAAATGGAATCGAGAACCTGGTTAAGAATGATGTTTATGTCAGGCTTGGAACTGTGATTTTTAAGGGAAATGAGGATTATATCGAAGAAACTGTACAGTATGCCAGCAAACTTGGGGCAAAAGAGATTATTTTTTCCTATATGGAACCAGTTGGCAGGATGAAGGATGATTACCAGATGATCTCA
The DNA here is from genome assembly GCA_034723595.1 of Nanobdellota archaeon. Classification (GTDB taxonomy): domain Archaea; phylum Nanobdellota; class Nanobdellia; order Woesearchaeales; family JAGLGH01; genus JAGLGH01. The sequence continues at coordinate 4,374 of JAYEPB010000080.1, read as the reverse complement.
ACCAAAGATATGCCTTACTTAAAAAAAGAATTAGATAAGCTTGCAGTAAAATACAAAGACAAAGTCAGGGTCAGTTATAGCTTTACTGAACATGCAGCATGTGAACAGGGAATATGCCCTGCAGTGGATAAGTTTGTTTATATAGATAATCTTGGAAGAATCTCGCCATGCACATGGGTGGTTGAGAAATTTCCAGAATACAGATCAACTTTGACACTAAAAGATGCAGGTTTTGAAGAAGTAATTGATTCAAAGCCGATTTGTAATTTTCTAAATTATGTAGAGAACAAAAAAGGATGCCCTGTAAGAAGAAGATGAGATATCAAACAAACACAACTGAAACACTGGAAGAGATTGCCAAAGGTCTTGAGAATTTTAGTTTTAATGAGAGGTTTGGAAGATATTCGCCAATGTATATGTTTGCTACTGAAAATCTTAGTGGTTATTTTCCATATCTTGATCTGAAACATAAAGAGGTCTTAACAGTCTGCTCATCAGGAGATCATATAATCAATTCATATATGTTTGGTGCGAAGAATGTTGATTGTTTTGATTGCAATATGCTATCAGGAATTATTGTGGAATTGAAGATTGCTGCAATAAGGAATTTCAGCTTAAGAGAATATCATGACTTTTTTTTGAGATATGGTCATGATGGTGAAATTAGTGAAAAAACATTGAATTTAGACCAGTACAAAAGGCTTGAGGGAGAGTTATCAGATGTATGCAGAGAGTTTTTTGACTTTGCTTATAATTTGTTTAATTATTCTGGGCAGGAATTGAGGAATTCAGTATTTTTTAACAATAGATATGATACAAATAAACTGAAAATAATGAGCAATCCATATTTGTGGGATGAGAGTAATTTTCATGATTCAGATTGTATTGAATCACGCTTTTTTTTGAGCGATATTTCTGGTATCAGCAATAATCTTGATAAGGAATATGACCTCATAATGCTATCGAATATCTCAGATTATGCGCATAAGATGTTTGAGGGTGATTCTCATCTTGAAAAGTATTGTGAAAATGTGGCTGTTCCGCTTTCTGGATGCCTTAAGGAAGGGGGTAAACTTGTTGCAGCTTATGTTTATGCAGACGATGGTGAAGATATCAGAAGCCAGATTGATGATAAGGATTTAAGAGAAGAAGTTTTTGGCGCACTGGATATGAGGTATTATGAATTTAGTTTTCAGAGCGTGATAAAAGGGATGAAGGATACAGTGATTGTTTTGGAGAAAATAAACAGGAGGTAAAATGAAAATGAAAGAACTAAAAGAATTAAAGGGAACATATGGAAGCAATGATATCAGCAATCTTGTTGCATTTGCTCGGGATGCGCCGATCATGCTTCAGGATAACCAGAATTATCATCTGGATAAATCTGGAAAAACAATTCATATATATGGGGTTGAGAGAGGGATTGAGGGGTATAGAATCTCCTGCATAGAGGATTATGCCTGCATAGGCAAGGTAAGTACAACTAAATATGGGATTGAAATTGATTTTTCAGCTAAAGGAATTGAGAAAATAATCCTGCATAAGGAGGTATATCGTGGATTAGCAAGTGAAGCAATTGCACCAAGGGTAACAAGGAACACCTATGGAAGCAGAGAATCACTTGAGTCCAGAACATATGTTGGTTCTGGTGAAAGCAGAGGTGGTGGAGAATCAAGAGGATTGTCGATAGGGGAATCAAGGGGAGAGTCTAATGGAGAGTCTAAGGGAGAATCAAGAGAGTACTCAGGTGGAGAGTCAAGAGGATTGTCGATAGGGGAATCAAGGGGAGAGTCTAAGGGAGAGTCTAAGGGAGAGTCTAAGGGAGAATCAAGAGGATACTCAGGTGGAGAGTCAAGAGGATTGTCGACTGGGGAATCAAGGGGAGAGTCTAATGGAGAATCAAGAGGATACTCAGGTGGAGAGTCAAGAGGATTGTCGACTGGGGAATCAAGGGGAGAGTCTAATGGAAAGTCAAGGTGGTAATATGTTAAGCGACAAAAAGCTTTCAAAGCTCCATACAAACCAGAGATTGATAGTAAATGAATTGCAAGGCAGAGGTATTGAGGTTGAGATACTTGACAATTCAATTGAATTACTTGAAGCAAAGTATAATGGTCACAAGGAACTTATCCTTGATCGTGATTCATCAATAAATCCTTATGCAGCATCAGTAATAGCAGGAGACAAATATCTGGCTAAAAAATTATTGCAGAGAGCAGGGATTAATGTTACTCAGGGTAAAGCATTTTTTTCAGACCAAATAGATGATGCATTATGTTATGCGCAAAGAATTGGGTATCCAGTTGTTGTAAAACCTACATTTGGTTCACATGGGTATGGGGTTAATATGGATCTTGATAATCTCTGCAAAGTCAAAGATGCAATTGAAGATGTTGTGCAATCTATTGGAATCAAAAGAAGCTATCTTGTTGAAGAACAATTTGAAGGAAAAGAGTATCGGGTGTTTATTACTAAGAATAGGAATGCTGCTGTACTTCACAGAGACCCTGCTCATGTAGTTGGCAATGGAAAGAGAACTATCGAACAACTTGCCAATGAGGAGAGTCACAAAAGAATGAATCCAAGGGATAATTGCCTTTGCCCTATTGTGTTGGATGATATTGCACAGGAGTATCTTAGAAAGGCAGGGAAGGATTTTAATTATACTCCTCAGAATAATGAAAAAGTGTATCTCAGGCATAATTCAAATGTCGCAATGGGGGCAACTTGTGAAGATTTCACTGATAAAGTGCATCCATCTGTAATTGAAATATCAAAACAAGCATTAGATGTTTTTCATGGGTTGCCATATGCTGGAATGGATTTTCTAAGCAAGGACATAACTGTTGAACAAAATAACCACAACTATGTTGTTGTTGAAGTTAACTCTGTGCCTGGCATTCATATGCATATGAGACCTGGCTCAGGCAAGCCCAGGAATGTTGCAAAATATATTGTTGACATGATGTTTCCAGAAACAAAAGGTGATTAAAATGAAAAAAAGAAATCTTTCAGAAGGATCAAAAAGCTATCATAATGAGGCACATATATATGAACGCTTTAGCCAATTAGAAGATACTCCAGATAAAGTATTAGACTTTTTAAAACTGGTTGTTAAAGATAAATATATTTTAGATCTCGGATGCGGCACTGGAAAGTATTTGATTCCTTTAGCGCCATTAGCTAATGCTTATTGGGGCTTGGATATCTCGGAAGATCAAATTAGTATTGCCAAGTTAAAGTCTAGAGCAAATAGTCTTGATAATGTCAGGTTTTTGTGTTCATCAGCAGAATCAATCAATCTTCCTGATGAAAGTATGGATGCAGTTATTTCCACATGGGTTTTAGGCACAATCCTTGATGAAAAACGAAGAGAGAAAGCTATTGGAGAAGCTGAACGGGTTCTTAAAAGAAATGGCAAGATATTTCTGGTTGAAAATGACATAGGGGGAGAGTTTGAGGTCATAAGAGGAAGATATCCAGACATCAGAAGAACAAAAAGCTATAATGATTGGTTAGAAAGCAAGGGATTCAGACCAATAAAACGTTTTGAAACTTATTTTGAATTTGATTCATTAAAAGAAGCAAAAAAAATATTCTGTTCTATCTGGGGTAAATTGGCTGCTGATAAGATTACTGATAGAAAGATTAATCAAAGGATTGTGGTTTATTGTAAAGAAAAGATATATAAGTAACAAACAGATTTTCATACATATATTTAAAATAATTGTAAAAATAAAATGAAAAATAATAATGTTCAAAAATTTCAATCAGCCCTGGATAAGTTTGTTGAAAAACACAAGAAGAATCCAAATGTAATTGGCATTCTCTTATCAGGTTCTTTTATCCACTCTAAGCCAGATAAAAATTCTGATTTAGATCTTTCTGTGGTATTAAAAAAATCCCAATTTAGAGAAAGAGGCAACACATGGATTGAAGGAATTGAGATTGAATATTTTATCAATCCGATTGAGCAAATCAAATATTATTTCAAGACAGAAATAGGTGATAAGGCTCCTTGTACAACACATATGTTTGCTAATTCATATATTCTTTATAAAAAAGGCAATGAGATTGAGAGACTGATTAAAGAGGCTAAAAAGATTATGAAAAAAGGAGTTTCTCCTATGGGGAATATGGAAAAAGAGCTTGCAAAATATTCACTTGATGATTTGCAGAAAGACCTGGAAGATACTTATCTGAAAAAGGATAGATTTGCATTCTCAATAATTGCTATGGCAATCTTAGAAAAGTCATTATCAGTTTTCACAAAATTGAAAAAGATCCAAAAAGAAAAGTCAAAGAGATTAAGAGAGCAGTTGAAAAATTTAGAACCAGAATTTGAGAAACTATATTCTAAAGCTTTATTTGAAG
>JAYEPB010000079.1:0-12674 GCA_034723595.1 Nanobdellota archaeon | reverse complement strand
TGTTTTGCCAGGTTTCTACTTTTTCGCAGGCTTTTTCTTGACTGCTTTTTTCACTGGTTTTCTAATAGCCTTCTTTTTAGCTGGCTTTTTCTTAGTTGGTTTTCTTTCTGCTGCTTTTATTTCATCCTTGATTCTTATCTCTGGCAAAGGACCGTATGTCATCGAGATAAGTGCAGAACAGAACATTATGGCTCCAAGAAACCCAATCGCCCATGCCCACTGATATGATATGTTCTTTATCAGAAATACAGCTATAAAGAATATCAATATGCTTGCAAGCATAAAAGAGCTCTTTAATGGAGCAATTTTATATTTTGGCATTATTACCACCTCTTTTGATGATGATTTGAACAGAGAAGTATTTAAATGTTTGGGATTTGATTTTTTTATTTTATTACCAATGTTTCTTTTTTATTTGAAGCATATTTTATCAAATCTTCTATATAATCACAAGAATCTCCAATCCAGTAAACAATCCACTTGCTGCCTACTTGGCAACCACCTTTGTTATTGATAATATTCTTCATATACCAATTATTCAGATAATATTCTAGTTCTTCATTTTCAATACTACTGAGCAGGTTTGCAATTGATTTTTTCATAATCTCATGAAGTTCAAATTTGATTTATAAAATTAGTGACCTATTTCGAACAAGAGAAACATAAATGTCCTAAATCAGTTTTTGATTATATTAACTTAAGCACTTTAGGCTGTATCTGCTTTTTCCTTGATACAACATCAGGCAGAATCATCATGTTATGCTCAATATGTTTCTTGAATCTCTTGCTTATTGGGTTTAGGTCATCTCCTGAGATCAGCAGGTCTGTTTGTAATGAAATTATATTAGTGATCATCAGCATGATGTATTTGTAGTCATTTTCTAATCTCATCTTGTCCATTTCTTTTAGCAGTGCTTTTTTCTTGCGCAATGCTACTCTTGTGTCAGCTACATTTACCTGTGCAATACCAATCCTGCTTGGCTTACTGCCATATTTCTTAAAATCAGAATTTATTATTTTTTTTGGGCTATGTGTAATCAGGTTACATCCTGCTTCAAGCAGATCTCTTCCATATTCGTGGAGATTGACTTCTGCGAGAGCTGCAAGCTTTTCTGCCAGTGTCCTGTCCTTGCTTGTGGTTGTGGGAGAATTAAGAAGTATTGTATCTGATACAAGCGCAGACAGCATCAATCCTGCCATATTTTTAGATATTGGTACTTTATAGCGTGAGTATCTTTCAGCGATTATGGATGCTGTGGAGCCTAAAGGCAGATTCACAAAAGCAATAGGATGAGTGGTTTCAATATCACCAATACGATGATGATCTATTATTTCCATAATATTTGCTTCTTTTATATCTGGCAGTGAAAGGCTGACCTCATTATGATCTACTAATATTATGTTTTTTTCTGCTGCGGTCTCTAGATGATGCGGTTGCTTCTGATGGAAATATTTCAAAGCAAATTTTGTCTCATCATTGAGATGACCTGCGCAAGCAGCGATAATATCGCTTCTTCCTTTTTTTTCCTTTAAGAAATGAGCATAAGTTATTGCTGAACATACTGAATCTGTATCTGGGTTTAAGTGCCCTATGATAAATATTGGTTCGTCTTGGGGATTGTTTGTCATATCTTTTTCTCAGTGGAGTATTGTTTTTATATGTTTTGGTTTTGGATAGAGGATATTGCTAAATGAGATATATGTATTTTTCTATATTGATAATAATTAGCATATTACAATAATCTTTAGGAGATTGTTTTTGAGTATCCCTTATGAAATCTTCTTCAATCAAGCATAGACCTTACTTTCTTCTCTATATTATTACGGTTTAATCCCTGATAAGATATTTGTTCGTTCAGTCCGCCTACTCCTGGTTTATTAACACCCATGTGGCTATAGTGCTGAGAGTATCTACTTAACAATGTTCCAAATTTGCTTCCAAGGCCTGTCTTACTGTTCTGATTCTCAACCACTAATACAAAGGGTGTACTAGCTGCTTTTTCAATAGTAGAGACATCATATGTATTTAATGTAGATTTGTTGATTAAGCCAATTTCTATTTTATCATTATGATACATATCATCAACAACATCAAGGCATCTATGCAGCATATCTCCATATGATATTATCAGCCCATCATCACCTTCTCTAATTACATCATCTTTTCCAGGAATAAATCTATAATCTTTTTTGCTATCAAAATAATAATTCCCTTCTTTGTCCAGGATATATGGTGTAGAAGTTCTGGTTGAAAAAATAAATCTTAAGCCAGGGTCATGGAATATCCTTTTGACTGTAGCTTCCATCTGCAATGCATCTGCTGGGAAATATAATTTGGTATTATCGCCATCAGGCAGGCCATTATCAGCAAAAAATATGTTTATTCCAAAATGGCATGTGTTATCGGCAATTCCATCAACTCCTGCATGTGAGAAATGCGCAAGAACATTTGATTTATTAAGCCTTGCCATAGTTTCCTGAGAGATTAACATCTCCAGAAAAGCAGAAAATGTTCCTACAATGCCTTGATAACCTGGTTCTGAGCCAAAACCTGCTGCAACAGAAAAATTATTTGCTTCCATCGGACCAGCTATTCGATAAATTTCAGGAAAGTTTTCTCCAATCTGTTTTAAACCGCATGAACCATCAAGATCACTTCCAATTACAATATTCTTCTTGATATCCTCTGGAGACATGCTTTTAAGTATCTCACACATAGCATTTCCAAATTCTGCCCTGTTTGTTCCTTTTTCTTTAGAACTGCCATAAAGTGATATTGTTGATTTATTTGGCTTGTTAATATTGTCTAAAATCTCCACTGCTTCTTGATGGCCTTTTTTTGTCAGATACTTAATTGCTATTTCCTTATTAATTGCATCATGCGCTTTAGGAGTATCTTCGAGTTCTTCTATTCCAGGAGCCATCTTTCTCTGATTGATAATTGCAACAGGGGTGTCAGCCTTTAAAGCATGTTTGATTGTATAAAAATTCTTCTCAATACTTTCTGCATCAACAATATGGGTATTGATCCCATGTCCTTTCAGGGTTTTACTTACATCAAATCCAGGCATATAATCTGAAGGATGGCCTGCAATTGTAATATTATTATCATCAATAAGAAGGAGGATGTTAAGGTTTTGCTTGACTGCATATCTGGCAGCCTCAGCATTATTGCCTTCCATCTGTGAACCATCACTCCCTAACATAATTATCTTTTGGTCTGGATTTCTTTCTGCTACTCCATTTACATAACTCCATAAATGACCAAGCCTGCCTGAACTAAAAAAGATCCCACGTTTAGGATCATATTCAGGATGTCCTGGCAGGCCTCCTTTAAATTCACGGTAATTAAGAAGATCCTCCAGATTCATTCCTGCAACATTATCATCAAGCGCAGCATTAACATATTGAAGAGCAACCCTATGACCTGCTTCGTCATATAATATGGGGGAAATAGCATCATTATGATTGCCACTGGTTTTTCCTAAAGCATTAAACCCAAAAATAGGGCTACTTTCTCCATTAGCAAATCCTTTAATTATTTCAGACTCAGGCACAAGATCATAAGCCCCTCCTGTATGCCCTCCAAGGCCCTTTGCATTGGAGTATGCTGTCATAAATACAATAGCATCCCTTACCAGGCTGATATTGGTTCTGAGTTGATCTTTTTGCTCTTTTTCCAGATATATCTGAGAAATATCAAATTTCAATGGTCTATATGATTTCATGTCAATTGGGAATTTCATTTATTACATCACCTGATTAAATTATTTTTTATACTGATTTAAATAAATTTTGTCATTGAAGGATTCGGTGAATATCTGTGGAAAAATCTCAGGAATAATTAGTTTCATAAAGAAAAAGGATTCATAATAAGAAAAGCAAGAGCTGCTGAAAGACGAAACATTTATATATCCAACGATATTATTTGAATATCAATTGATACAAATATGATATAAATGAGGATTTAATTATGCAAAAATTAAAATTGACCAAAACAGAAGTTATTGAAAAAAAGAATCTTAAAGTTAAACGGTATCCTAACCTTAACACTGTTCTGATGGTAGAGGATTTCTTAAAAAAACACAAGGATATGCCTATTCAGATTCCGGAATTAAAAAAGAAGCTGCCTAAACAGATAATGCACCAGACACTTAAAATAATATTAGAATATCTTTTTATAAGCGGCAAGATTATGTATGGACCTAAAGGCATCCAATGGATATATTCTGAACCAGAACATATCAAGAAGATGATGGATGATGCATTGAAGATATGATTGTTATTTGTATCTGAAGATTTTATTGTAATCCTTATGATTCATGATAGTTAAAATGAATAGAAATATATCTATCTGATTGCCTTCAATAGTATATAACATTCTCCAATAGGTTGAGAGTTCAGCCCTATAAAGATTTTGAATCCCATGTTTTCTTAATGATTCTGGAATCAATCTTTTTGGTATAGGATCTCCATATTGGGGATTTTCTTTAAGGATTTGTTTCATCCTATTGAAAGAATTCAATATCGATTTTGAAGGTTTATCGTTTCGCTTTTTTAGTTCAAGATAAATTAGAAATAAAAATTAATGGTGAATGAATTATGGACGCACCGGGATTCGAACCCGGAGTCTCCCCGAATTTGGAAAAGCAAGACTCTACTTACCTTATAAGCCAACGGGGTGCGATACCGGATTTCGCCACACGCCCATGAAATGGCAAACCTTTGAATATTGTATATCTCTTCTTAATTTTTAAGGTATTGCCTAAGAATCCATAAACATATTATCTTAATATAATTACCGGTTTAGAAAAGTTTTTAAAATTTTGTTCATTTAGAATTAATATGGCTAAGGTATATGTCAAAAAAGATTATACTAGTATTGTAGGTTTGTTAGTAAGCATTTTTGCATTGTTTCTAAGTGCTTATGTTCAATCGCAAGATTCTCAAGCAGGATTAGTGTTATTTTTGGCTTTGATAGCCTCTATTTTTCTATATTTCTTGATATCTTGGCCTATTGGATATTTTAATAAAAAGATTCAAATATTAGATTCCAATACTAAAGAAATAATCAAAATGGGGAAAGATTTAAATATATTAAAAGATAAATTGAACTTTAAATCAGATGTAGCTAAACTTGATACTAGGATTTCAGTTTTAGAGCAATTAAAGAAGATGAATGGTAAAAAAAGAGGTCAGTTTTCAATAGACCCTAGGTGGGTTCTTATTATTATTATCCTGATTTTATTATTTTTATTTCTTCAATCTAAAGGATGGTTTTAGAAATCCATATTCTCTTACATACGATTCCTTAATGCCCAAAACCACTCATAAAAACTTTCCGTAGGAAACTTTTTACCCAAATACAACTTTATACAGATTATATGTCCTTATGAACTCTGCATGAGGCCATGCAAGGGGTGTGGTTATGTAAGCGACACCTTTCTTGAATTCTGGATGCTTTCGTGCATTCTCTATCATTATCAGCCTGTCTTTTCTCAGCAGTCCTGCCTGGGTAAAGTCAGTTACATATTCCTCAAATTCAGCAACTGTAGATATATGCTCTGGCAGCATGTCTTTATAAGATATTTTCAGTATCCAATTCATATACTTATCTGCTTTGTTCTTGTTTTTTAGCCTGATATAATGCCTGCATATCATCAAAGTAAAATGAGGCCATGGTCCCCAGCCGCCGTTGTTTCGTCCTTCATATTTAGGGTATCTGCAAAGCCCACCCAATTGCTTGTTCCATAGAGCTTTTTCAATATCCCTGACTGTGGAAATCACTCTCTTATCAGCATCATCAAGTATTCCAAAATCCGCAATCGCATACTCGCAAGCATCTATATCAATAAGAACTGAGCTTGATTCTTTGATCCTGATGTTCTTGACAAATGTTCCAATTCTAGGATTCCACATGTTTTTCAAGATTCCATCCCTGATTTTTACTGCATACTCTTTCCATTCATTATTCTCAATATTCAGTCTTGTACTAAGATCATGCATCTTGTGCAATGCAGAACAGCATGTGCAATTTGCCCAGATTTCCAAGCCTGCCTCAGTTGGCGGAAATTCATGGATTGAGTTTGGCGTGAATACAAGCTGTTTCTCTTGATACACATTGCTTATTATATATTCAACTGCTTTCTTTATATTATTCCAGTTTGCTTTTGCAAATGCGATATCATCAGTCATATTGATATATTTAGCTATAGTGTACAATATAAGTCCAGTTCCATCAATCTGAATCGGTTTGTAAGAAGCATCACTTCCATCCTGGTCTATTCTCTGGGGAAATGCTCCGCTTTCAAGCTGGCAGTTGAAGACAAACTCAAGTCCTCTTTTTGCTCTTTTATAATCTCCTGCAGAAAGGAACCCGAGCATTATGATAGCATGATCCCTTGGGTAAACATAAGGATAGCGCTCTCCTTTTGGCGTAGCCAGACAGCCGCCATTTTTCAACTGCACTTTCCTGATTATCTCTAAGCTTTTCTTATAAATGCGTTCAGCTTTTTTTACATCAATCATTTTGAACCTCCTTTTTTACAGCCTTGTTCCATCCTTCAGGACCTATACCTTTAGCTCTTGCGTATTTTTTTGAAGAATATCTCCTGTTTTTCTTCATCACAAGATAGCCTGCATCAACATTATCCAGCATGTGGAAATCATTTGGCGAGTCTCCTAGACCTATTGTCTTTATATCTTTATATTCTTTTTTGAAAAGCTGGGTCAGTATCTCAACTGCTTTCCCCTTGTCGCTTTTGCCCATTATGTGATAATATCTGCCCCCCCTTGTATAATTAAATCTGCTTTTCTTTATTTGCCTTAATACAGCTTTTTCATGTTTAGGATTAAGAATCAGAAATGCCTTATCAAACTCTCTTTTCTTTGCTAATCTTGCTTGCACAGGTGATAATCCTGTTTCTTTTGCCAGTTCCTTTGTACTCATGTCACTGAAACTTTTGACTTCATACTTTTTTTCTATTGCCTGGATGGCAACATTAAGTATCTTATAGCTTGCACCAAGCTGAATTATGAAATAGCGTTTATCTTCTTTATTGTATTTGAACTTGAAGCTGAAATATTTTTTAGGGATGAATATTGCGCCGCCATTTTCTGATATGAATGGATGCTTATTACCCAGCTTTTTCCTATATGCTTCAATCTCTGCCCTGGTCTTGCTTGTGCAGATGATCAGAGGAATTGTTTTTTTCCTGATAATATTCAGTGCCTGGTTTGCTTTTGCATAAGAATAAGTATTGTGGTCAAGCAATGTGCCATCAAGGTCAGTAAAGATTATCTTCTTCATAACATCTTATTTTGAGGATAGTCATATATATAATTTACTATAAAAAGTTTCCTAATGAGACTTTTTTATATTGGACAAAATCTCATAAACTCCTTTTGATATTCCCTCTGTCTCAAGAATCCTCATCAGCTCATTTCCCATAAGGGCTTTTCTTGCCTTGTCCATCTTTGGATATTTATTAAATGCAGTGCAAAATCTGGCAGATGCTTTAGAATTGAATTTGTCTATTTCAAGAATCTTGTCAGCCAGATAAGTGTATCCTTTGCCTGATATGTCATGAAACCTAACAACATTCCTTGCATATGAGCCAAACAGGGCACTTAGCTTATATGGGTTTTGCCTGTCAAATGCAGGGTCTTTTTCAAGGGATTTTACAGTCTCTAATAGGTTGTCTATGTCAGAGGATGCCTGGATTGCAAACCACTTGTCCATTACTGACGAATTATGCTTCCACTTATTGTAAAACGCTTTTAGGGCTTCTTCTTTTTCAGGGCAATCTATATCTGCCAGCGCGCAAAGAGCTGAAATAGTCTCTGTCATATTGGTTGCATTATTGAATTGGTCAAAAGCCAGCTTAATGTATTCATCTGTTTTAAGTGATGCAAGATAATAAAGAGCAAGATGTTTCAGGCTTCTTCTTCCTATAGACGCAGAATCAATAGAATATGCGCCTTCATGCGAACTTAATTGCTTATAAAGCTGCTTAAATAGATCCTCATGCCTTTGCGCCAGACTTTTTATAAATGCTTTTTTTGCTTTATATGCTGAATCATAGTCACAGATATTCATGTCTTCCACAAGAATTGCAAGTGTTGGCAGGTGCATAGCTTCAGAGATAAATTCATTGTCAAGATTGCTGTCAGATAGGATTCTGCCAAATGCATCCAGCACAGTATCATCCAGCACTGGCTCATTACCTGCCTGAATCTCAGCAATTATCTTCTTAAACTCAATCATTGCAAGTTTTTGACCTGCTTCATAGCGGTTGAATTCATTACTGTCGTTTGCCAGCAGGAATATAAGATCATCTTTGGCATAGTCAAACTCCAGTTTCACAGGCGCTGAAAAATTCCTGAGTAGTGATGGCAGGGGTTTTTCAGATACATTCTCAAAGATAAAAGTCTCTTCTTGTTTTTTGATATGCAGTATTTTTGTTGTCTCACTATTTTCTTGTTCTCCTGCAAGCTGCAGTTTCATATCTTTGCCATCACTATCGAGCAATCCAATGCTCAATGGAAAATGGAAAGGTTTCTTTTCCCTGGATTCTGGTGTTGCAGGGCAGCTCTGCTTTATGTTCAGAGTGTAAGTCTTTGCTTCAGCATTATACTCCCCTGTTACACTGCATACAGGGGTTCCAGCCTGCGAATACCATCTTTTGAAGTGTGTAAAATCCATTCCTGATGCAAGTTCCATAGCATGTATGAAATCTTCTGTTGTGACTGCTTGTCCATCATAAAGCTCAAAATATTTATCAATGCCTTTTCTGAATTTTTCTTTGCCAAGGAATGTATGGATCATTCTTATCACTTCAGCCCCTTTCTGATAGATAGTAGTTGTATAAAAGTTATCTATCTCCATATAATAAGCTGGTTTGATAGGATGAGCATTGGGTCCAGCATCTTCACTAAACTGATGATTTTTTATAGTGCAGACATCACTTATCCTTTTTACAGGTCTTGATGTCATGTCAGCGCGGAATTCCTGATGCCTAAACACTGTCAGACCCTCTTTAAGAGTCAGCTGAAACCAGTCTCTGCATGTAATTCTGTTGCCTGTCCAGTTATGGAAATATTCATGAGCAATGACCCATGTGATATTCTGGAAATTTGCATCAGATGCAGTTTCTGGGTCTGCAAGCACATATGAACTGCCAAAAATGTTTAGCCCCTTATTTTCCATTGCCGCATGATTGAAGTCATTGATAGCAACAATCATATAAGTGTTAAGATCGCATTCAAGACCAAAAGTATCTTCATCCCATTTCATAGCTTTTTTTAGAGAATCAAGTGCGTGAGAGCATTTGTCTTCCATACCCTTTTCCACATATATTCTTAGGTCAATATCACGTTTGCTTTTTGTCATAAACTTATCCTGGACAAATGCAAGATCTCCTGCGACAAGCGCAAACAGGTAGCATGGTTTCATAAATGGGTCTTCCCATGTTACAAAGTGTCTTCCATCAGGCAAATCGCCTTTGTTTATAGGATTGCCATTTGACAGCAGAACAGGAAGCTCAGTTTTGTTGGCTTCAATCCTTGTCGTATAGATGCTCATGACATCAGGTCGATCCAAAAAAAATGTTATGCACCTGAATCCTTCTGCTTCGTTTTGCGTACAGAATATACCATTGGATCTATATAAGCCCATCAATGCTTTATTCTTATGAGGTTCAATCTCAGTCTCTGCTTCCAGTGTGAATTCTTTAGGAGGGTTAGAGATAGTAAGGTTTTCCTTTGTCAGCGTATACTCTTTTTTATCAAGTTCAACACCATTAATCTTGAGCGATCTGAGATTGAGGTTTATGCCATCCAGAATAAGAGGTTTATTTGTTTCATTATCATTTATTTCAGCAATGATTTTAAGCCTTGATTTTACTATTGTGTATTGCTCATGTATATTGAAATCAAGATGGATTGCAGGTATCTTAAAATCAGGTTTTCGATAGTCTTTTTCATATGTCCTTTTTGTGTATTTATGCTGCATTTTTGATTAATCTCCTAAGCATAAATTATATTTTTGTCATCCCTTATTAAGTTTGTTGTTTTGTGATTTGATTTTTAAAAACAAATCATAGTGTCTGCTAAGGGTAAGATTAATGTCAATTTAAGATTAATGACTGTGAAAAAATAATGAAAATCTATAAGAATTCAATCTCAACTTCAAGACCATCATGTGTAGGATACTCTTCTACTATTGTAGGAACAAGCTTATTTCTCTTGAGATTTGACTTGATTTTTTTGATCATATCTTTCGCCATAGTAATCCTTATTTTATCTGGATCAACATCAGCATCATTGATATTGATGTTCCATTTTGATTGCAGTTCTCTTTTTATTTTGAATAATTTTTTGATGAGAACTTTCTTGTCTATCATCTGGAGTTTGATTCTGTAGTCTGCATCTGGTATAAGTTCTTTAAGGTATATCGCTCCCCTTAGAAGTGTGCCATCTTTAGTTATCTTATCATAAGGCTTTGCGACATTTTTTGCTCTCAGCTTTATCCTGTTCCTAAGTTGAACAGCATCTTTCAATCTTGCGCTGCAATAATGGCAATTGAGCTTGGTTTCTGTTGCCAGGTATTTCAAGAGTGTTTTTGCTGCCTTGTCGCTTCCTTCAACAACAATAGACATGCCTTTTTTACTGTGATAATTAGCATCTGCAAGTTTGCATGCATTGTTATCAGATATCTCAAATTCATTGATATTGATGAAATTCACTTTATCCTTGATATAATCTATAAGCTGTTTTGTCTGTTCAATCTTATCAGGTATAGCAGGAATCTCTATGCCTACATCCCATTCATAAGGTATTGTAACTTCAATTCTTTTCCATTCTTCGGGATCATCAAGATTAGGGTGAAGCCTGATTTCGTCAAGCCCAGCTTTATAAAGATTTTCTATCCTTTTCTTTGTAACAAAAGTCAGTGGCGTATATAAGTGGATATGGAAATCCTTGCCATAACTCTTCTTTAGCATCTTTATGTGGCTTATGGTCCTGTCAAGTTTCATGAGGGGATCCCCTCCTGTTATTCCTGCGCCGCTGCTGCTGGAAATCTTTGCTTCTTCTATAACATCGTTCTTTTTCTCGACCTTCCACTCATTTGCCCAGACAAAATCCTTGCCTTTTCTTGTATCAGACAATGGGCAATAGAAGCAGGATTTTGAACATACTCCTGTTATGAATAGTACCAGTTTTTTCCCTTTGACACAGTGTCTGCATCCTTTTGGAAGATTCCCTATTTTATAGGAATAATGAGGGGTTTTTGTTATTTTACGCATATATTTTGTGAATCTGAGTTGCTTTATAAATGTTATTGAGGTGATTTTATTACCCCTGAGGGATAAAACTCTTTTGACCGCTTTAAAATCTGCTTTTTCCACAGGTGTGTTCACCAGCGGTAGTTGGTTTTCTTTGACTAAAAAACTATCTTGTCTTGCACGAGATTTTCTTTGAGTGAAGAGGACATTATCAATACTTGATGCGGGCTCATAAAATAATCAATATAATATATTTAAAATCATAAAGGGAATAATTAACCAATTATTGTAAATAGCAGGATTGATTTTTTTAAATCAAGTTTAAAACAAAACATTTATAAATGCAGGGTTATTCTATATTGATAGAGAAATAAGAAAATATCGTCTGAAAAGTTTACTAAATCTATGGGCTGGTTTTATATGTCAACTCTCGGGATTTAGCAGAGAGTCTGATAATAATATGTATAATTAAGTAAAAGAGGAAATAGCAAAAATGCCAGAAGAAAACAAGAAATCTGATTATGGGTCAGAAAGCATTAAGGTGCTTGGTGGGCTTGATGCAGTAAGGAAAAGGCCTTCAATGTATATAGGAAGCACAAGCATAAGGGGTCTTCATCATCTGGTCTATGAGATTATTGATAATTCAATAGATGAAGCTCTGGCAGGGTTCTGCGATAGGATTATTGTAACAATAAATGAGGACGGTTCTGTAACAATTACTGATAATGGAAGAGGTATTCCTGTTGATATGCATCCAAAATATAATAAGCCAGCATTGGAAATAGTTATGACAAAACTTCATGCTGGTGGCAAATTTGATTCGGATTCATATAAGGTATCAGGCGGATTACATGGGGTTGGGATTTCTGTCGTAAACGCTCTTTCAAAATCTCTTGTTGTCAAAGTTATGAGGGATAATAAGATATATTCTATGGAATTTGAGAGAGGTATCACAAAAGGTTCTATGAAGGAGATTGGAGATACTCAGGAGACAGGCACAGTTGTAACATTCTCACCAGATCATGAAATATTTGAAGATGTCAAGTTCCATTTTGATATACTTGCTGCAAGGCTGAGAGAACTTGCTTTTCTTAATAAAGGAGTAAGGATAAATCTTATAGATGAAAGACCTCAGAATGGAGATGCAAAAGGCATGAGCAAAGAGTTTTATTATGAAGGCGGCATCATTGAATTTGTGCAGTATCTTAATAAGAATAAGAATGCCTTGCATGATCCAATATATTTTGAAAAGGAAAAAGGGGACATCTGTGTGGAGATTGCTATGCAATATAGTGATAGTTATAGCGAAAATATATTCTCTTTTGTGAATAATATAAATACTATTGAAGGAGGAACACATCTCTCAGGGTTCAAGTCAGCTCTTACGAG
>JAYEPB010000078.1:0-79257 GCA_034723595.1 Nanobdellota archaeon | reverse complement strand
TGGAAAAGAGCATATGGCAATGGTGTCTGCTGTGCTAAAGCTCGGGCTGGGTATAAGGCTGGTTGTATTGACTAGAGAAGGAGTCAAAGAATTGTAACAAAAATCCCAAAAATAATTAAGGTTTCTTTCAATAAAAGAAGAAATGTTGAATTGTTTAGAGGAGATAAACACTTTAAAGCACATTAATACCAAAGAGTATACGCTGTGATCCACAAAACACAAATATTTTAAAACATACAAAATATAACATACTTATTCTTAATTACATAAAATTTCATTATATACCTATAAAAAAGTTTCATCAAGAAACTTTTTCACTAACATAAACCCTATATCCTGATTTCTTTGCAATATCTTTAACATTGCCAAAAACCTTTTCCATGATAGCTGATAAGGCCTTACCTCCTTTATTATGCCTTGCTACAAGCTGGAGAATACCGCCTTTTTTGAGAAATTCATAAGCTTGTTCAATCACAGCAATACATACATCTTTCCCAGCTGTCTGCGGTGGATTGACAATGATTGTATCAAATGATCCCTTATCTTGCACTTTATCATAGAGGCTGCCAGATACAACAGTGACATCTTTTCCTTCCAGACCATTCGATTTTATGTTTTTCCTGACCAGCATCACAGCCCTTTGATTTACATCTGTCATAAACAGTTTTATGTCATACTTCTTTGCCAGAGCTATTCCTACAGGTCCGTATCCACAGCACATATCAAGGACATGCCAACCATCTTCCACTATGCAGTTGCCTATAAGAACCTCTGTTCCCCTATCAATCTTTTTTATAGAGAATACCCCTGAACTAGTATTGAATTTAAGCTCATTACCAAGAAGAACAGCAGTAAATTGATATTGAATCATCCTGCTCTTTGGCTTTTCTGTGAAATAATGCTGCATTTCTTCCATTTATCCTTCCATTATTAGACCTGCATTATTCCATACCATGCATAGAGAACCCTTTCTGCTGCCATGACAATCTCCTCATCTGTCCCTTTTATAATCATGCAATTGCCAGATAAGATTACCTGAGGTGTTTCTGCAATTCTTAAATATATCACTGCAGTTTCCCTGTCTTCACATATCACAATCGGTCTCATATAGCAATCTGGAGTATTGTTTGCAATGCAGGCTGCAAAGATATTCTTTCCCAAAACCTGATTAATGTTCAATGAAATTTCAGTAGCTGCAAGCGCCAGATAATCAAAATCTTCTCCATCAGCATCAAATGTAAGATAAACATCACTGGCATTACTAAAAACACTATTAAGTTTTCCAGTTATCTTAATATCTTCAAGTTCTCCAGGCCAGTGCCTAAAGTTCAGGATATAGGGTTGATTTTCATTTATCCAAGTGGTCTTCCAATGACGCCCATCAATTTCAAATGTATAATAATTATATATCTTATGAGTAGCATCATATTCTTTCTTCTCCTCATAATATTGATTACCTTTATATAGAAGCGCTGCAATAACAATGACAGCAATCAGCACAATTATGACTTTTATATTTCTCTTAGAAGATTTAGCTATCACCTTCTGAGATTCTGTCTCTTCAGATTTTAAATCTTCTCCAGATTTCTCTTCTTTAGGAATTTTCCCACCAGGAATATCACTCTCAGAAACTTTTCCTTCAACAGCATTCTCTTCAGAAGATTCCTCAACAGCAGCCTCATAATCTGGTTCATCAACCTTTTCTTCAACTGCTTCTTTTTCTATCTCGTCAGTTTGAATGTCTTCTTTTTTCATTTTATGACTCTAAAATACTTACACAATCACACCAAGAATCCTGTAAAGCAATGCATCCTTAACTTTGACAAGGTCATATTCATTTTTTGCTATAATGATTATACAATTGCCCTGAGTATTGACGCTAGTGCTATTTCCTTTTGTCAGATATATCACTAGGCTTTTCTCGCCTGCATCATCGCATGTGATGACTTGAAGATTATTTTCATTCTCTTCGGTAAAACCATGCGCGACAACCCTTTTGAACAATAAAAGCTTGCTTTCTAATTCAAATTCAAGGAATGAGACTGCACTCTGCAAAGGGTTTTCAGGGTCGCTTGTTATCATTATGACTTCAGCTTCCCTAAGCATGCTGATTTCATCAGACTCAAAAGATATATGCTCAACTTCAGTAGGATGGAAATTAAAAGCAATCACCTTTTCTTCAATCTCAGTCGAAAAACCATTCTTGTCTTGCCTGAATTCATAACCATTATATTCGAGTTCTGTTTTAGAACCACTATCAAGAACCACATAACCTGCAATACTACCTATCATCACTAATCCTACTAAAATTGCTATAAATTTCCCATATCTATTTGATTTTTCTCTACGTCTCATTTTAACAGCATAAATTGCTTCATTCTTTAAAAACTTTTCTAAAGAGGTTTGATTTTCTCAA
The DNA here is from genome assembly GCA_034723595.1 of Nanobdellota archaeon. Lineage (GTDB taxonomy): Archaea > Nanobdellota > Nanobdellia > Woesearchaeales > JAGLGH01 > JAGLGH01. The sequence continues at coordinate 76,841 of JAYEPB010000078.1, read as the reverse complement.
AACCAAGCAACTTTTTAAATGAACAAAAATGATTAGTTTTTACTGAAGGATTACTACAAACCCAATAGTTTATTAATAACTTATTATTTCCATCTTAGTATGGCAGAAATAAAATCAATAGGGACAGAATATCAAATAATCGCTGAAGGTACTTGGGAACAAGTTGCTGAAGCCTGCAGAATAACAAAAACAGTAATAAAAGAGACTCAACCCAACACATGTTTTTTTAATAGTAGAGAAATTGAAGCAATCAAGAGTGCTTTAACAAAATATTTAACTCCAAAAGAGAAAGAGAATTTTGCAGATTATAAAAATAGAGTTTCTGAGAAATATTCAGGAATAAAAGAAAAACTAAATTCATTATTAACTGAAAATAACATTCCTTTTACAGGTTTTAGACATGATAATAGATTTGTTGCAGCCTATTCAGAGACAGGAATAAAGGGAAAATTAAAATCATTATTAATTAGAAATAAAGTTCCATTTCATTTTAATTTAATTGAATTTAAAGGAGAAAATACACTTAAAGTTGAATCTATAACAAGAGAAAAAGAATATCAAGCAACTATAAGCGCAAGTGGAGATTATTCAAAAAGAGGAGATTCAATTGCAACAGGTCTAAAAGAAGCATTGGAACTAAATTCAATCCCATATTCATACAAAACTCTTGATAAATTAATCTAAATCAAACTATTTATATATAAGTGATTTTCTAGGTAATATTATACATATTTTTAAGAGGTTTCAGGTGAGCATAAAAACAATCCAACAGGCTTTTTCAACTCTGCAAAAGCTTACAAAGGAAGAAAAAGAGACTCTTGTTGATTTTGAGCGTCGAATAGGAATCCTTTACGACCATAAGATATTAGTCAGAAAAATCACAAAAGACCTAGCCAATTTAAAAACAATAGAAGAATTAAAACACAAGAAATTTAAATCTAAAGAAGAATTAGCATCTATTGGAAAATCAGAATCTACAAGAGAATCTGTTCTTAAGCACATAGAACAATTAGCATCAGCAATCCATACTGCATTTTATTCTCTAAAACTTCCAGAATCTTTGGAAAATCTTCCAGAAAAGGATATGTTAATAATCCAGGATGAGATCAATAAGGAAGTGCAGTTATATGAATCTTTTAAAGAGACTGGCACAGGAGCTGCAAAGAGGATTACCGAACAATTAAAAAAGATTCTTGCTGTTGATAAAAAAGAAACAGACCTTATTACTGAATTTAAAAAAAGGATTAAAGATTTTAAAAAAATTCTTAATGCACAATCCGAGAATATTGAAGCAGAGCTTGAACTATTAAGCGAGATGCAGCAAAAAATAAGCGAAGATGAGATTATTCCTACAGATATTGATAGCTGGGATTTCAACTTAAACAATTGTCATAAAAATATAAGAAGATTACTAAAATCAGAAAAAGATTTGATTCACGATTCACTGTATAGACTTATCAAAGGTACACGGCGTGCATCCAGATTAGGAAAACGCCTTTCTGAAAAAAAAGGTGTTACAATCAAAGATGTCAAGCAGGATATACAAACATTCAATAAACCTGAAGAATACACATTTTATTATTCATCACTCATTAAATCAGGCATGCTCTCAGAAAACGTGAAAAAATTTCTAGATAAAGGACTATATTCCTCAAGCATAGCAGAAGAGAAAAAAAGTTTTAAGATTAAATCCCTTGCGAAATTTGCATTTATAGATGAACTTACGCAATTAAATAACCGCCATTACTTTAAAAAAGAAGTCAAAAAAATCCTAGACTATGAAATACGCAGCAATATACCCATATCTTTCTCGCTTCTTATTATAGATATAGATTTTTTTAAGAGATTTAATGATACATACGGTCATGACATAGGAGACATTGTCCTTAAAGAAGTTGCAGGGTATATAAAGTCTATATCAAAGAGAGATTCTGACCTGACAATAAGATGGGGAGGAGAAGAATTTATTGTTTTATTGAACAATACCAATAAAAGAACTGCGATGAAAATGGTTGAGAAATTCAGAAGCATTACTCAAATAAAATCTCAAATGCTTATGAATGAGGATATAAACCCAAAATATACAGTCAAAGAAAAAATTTCAGAAATCACTATAAGCATCGGAATGGTAATGTATCCGCAAGATATAAGAAAAGACCTTCCAAAAAATTATAAACCAAAGAAAATAATTAATATGCTAATAAAAAAAGCAGATGAACGCCTCTATTCTGCTAAAGCAAGAGGGAGAAATCAAATAGTGGCTTATGATTAATCATATCTCTGCTTATGCTCAGGAGTATTTGCATATGATTTTGCTAAATTTGTATTAAGATATTCTGTTTTTATACTCGGCACAAATTCTAAATATCTTATAAGATCAAGCCTATCTGAATCCCACAAGCACATTGCAATCAGGGGATTAACATTATCCCTAAGTCCATTTTAGAAATCTAAATCATTACACGATTTATAAGATTTACGAACATTTTTATAAGAAATCGCATTCTACTCCACTATATGACATTATATATGATAGGACTCGGGCTGAATGATGAAAAAGATATTTCGCTTAAAGGACTGGAAGCTGTAAAAAAATGTAAAACAATCTATCTTGAGAAATATACTTCAATTCTTCATTGCGACATAAAGAAGCTTGAAGAGCTTTATGGCAAAAAGGTCATAATAGCAGACAGGGATATGGTTGAATCAAAAGCTGAAGATACAATCCTAAAAGATGCTGAAATGGATGATACAGCCTTCCTTGTAGTCGGAGATGTATTTGGCGCAACAACCCATACAGACCTCATGATTAGGGCAAAAAAAGACAGCATTGAAGTGAAAGTGATAAACAATGCCTCAATACTCAATGCAGTAGGCATCACAGGCTTAGAGCTTTACAAGTTCGGCAAAACAACATCAATTGTATTTCCGCAAGAGAATTGGATGCCTCATACCCCTTATGATGTGCTCAGGGAAAATCAAAAGATGAACCTTCATACATTATGCCTTCTTGACATAAAAGTAGCAGAACCTTCTTCTGAAGACCTAAAAAAAGGAATCAACAAGATTCAGAAGCCAAGATTCATGAGAATAAATGAAGCAATAGACTATATGATTGACATTGAGCAGATGCAAGGGGAAAATATATTCACATCAGAAACATTATGCATCGGATGCGCAAGACTTAGCTCTGAGAACCCAACAATCATTTCAGGAAAAGCAAAAGAACTTATTGAAACAGATTTTGGAGAACCTCTACACTGCCTAATCATCCCTGCCAAGCTTCACTTTATTGAAGAAGAAGCTCTTAAGTTTTGGAAAACTTTATAAATAATCCTTTCTTCCTACTAACTTACATAGCCCCGTAGTGTAGTGGCCAATCATCTAGGATTTTGGGTCCTGGGACCTCGGTTCGAAATGTTTTGTATGAGCAAAATACTCAGTCTCAGACATCACACGTATTTCCGAGCGGGGCTATTTTTTCTTTAAAAAAATAGCCATACATCAATTCTTGCAATAGATTCTACTTTTTCTATCTTCAAAGAACAAGATTTTCCTGCTAACTTTATTGTCTGTCCTAGCAGCAGTTTTTCCAGCAGGAATAAATGATGCCATATAAGGAATTATGTTATTTTCCCTGCAATAAATGAACTATTCCCCCAACCTATAATGGTCTGGGTATTAAACCCTATGGCTCACTTATGTCTCACTTTCATTCGCAAATAAGAGATTAACTTTTTACCTCAAAAGTTATTTATCCTAAATTTGAAATCAGAACTGAGAATTTAAATGTTACTATTTCCGACAATTTCCTTTAATTTTCTTATAATAACCACTTCTGCCCAAGTATCAAGTTCACAATATTTCTCAAGATTTTCTCTAACTTTTGCTCTTTCTTCTTCAGCTATATCACCAAAGGTTATTTCCTCATATCTCAGACTTGCATCTCCTCCATCTGCGATTTCCATTCCTTCATAGCTTTCTCCTGTAAGTGCTGGAAGGACTTTTTTAAGAGATGCGCTTCCCTGCTGGCTTGGATGATAATAATTAAAGCTTCTGAAAGGGATTAAAAGATCTGCTACTCTTAGCAATATTTCATTTACCCAACCTTTGTATTCTGGAAAGTCTCTTGCCAGAGTATTTAACACCCATTTTTCAAAGGCTTGATTATAGACTACAACACTTCCTTGTGTTCCCATAACCTCTTTTAATCTGGCTAAAAATGCAGGTCTTGGGTCTTCTTTACCCTCAGCTAAAAAGGATATGTGCTCTGTTGAACCATCTTCTTGTTCAATATGCAGTGAAAACTGGAAAGGTATTTTTTGATAAGGTCTTGAATAATCATATCTTGGAATAGCAGGTGAAAATGTTTCAAAATCCAGATGATAAAGTGGATAAATTAAAGTGTTCAGGAATTGTTTAATCTCAAAAGGCTGTATATGAACCTCACCTGTTTGTTCACATTTCCTCTGAATCCCCTGATTATTTGTTAGTTTAAAATCATCAGGAATATCTGCAATACTATGAATATCTTTACTGAATAGTTCAATGCTTTTCTTTCCCCCCATATATAATGTGAAGACATTATTCTTTGGCAAGAATCCCCAACATTCATCCATTAAATTACAAGAATAAGGAGAATTACAATGTCTTCCTATTGAAACTGAAGGTAAATTTGGAGATTTAATAATATTAAAGAACTCATCAATTCGTTCTTGAATACCTTGTTGCGCTTGAACAACTTCAGCAGTAATATCCTGAATTGTGAATAATTCATTAATATTTAATTCCTTTTCTCTGACATACTGATTATTTATAAAACATAAAGAACACCTGGCAATCTTTAATCCTGCCATCTCACAACAATATTTCTGAAAAGATACATCATGGATATTCTCTTCTTTAACTTTAGTGCCAGATTTAACCTCAATAATATCAAAAGAACCATCTTTGTTTGGTTTTAGTATATCAATTCTTGAAAAACAATTATTAGCCAAGATTCCAGCCTCAAAAAGAGGCATATTTTTTGATAAATTCTCTTTCGTAATATTCAAGTTTGCCTTAAAATCATTAGTTGGAATGCTTACCCCACCAGGAAATAATTTTATAGCAAGAACTCCTACCTCTGTCCCAACATCCATCCTATATTGAGCCTCTCTTAAAGGCTCAGGAACCTTGCCCTTATCATTAATCAAGAACCATAATAGCTTTGGACACTGAAGACCTGCAATGTATTTAGATTTTGTTAGTAACGCCATTTTAAATCAAATTATTGATAATATATCCTGTCAAAAAGGCAAATAAGTTATTTTTACTGTATCTGTTAATAGCATTGTTTGATAATCTTTTATTAAAGTTGGGAATTTATTCTGTAAATCTTCAATAAAATGGACTAATTCTTTATTTGACTCAACCATAATCTCTATATCTAAATCACAGGTCCCCATTGCTTTTATTATATATATTGTCCGATGATTTGAAGCAATATATGATTCAAATTGTTTTATTCTCTGTGGATTAAAATTAACTAAGTTCATAAAAATTTTATAATATGTGTATCCTAAGAGTTCATGATTTATTGTTGGTCTTGTACCTAATAAAATATTTTCCTTTATCAATTTCTTTAATCTGCTTGAAACTGTCTTTATAGATACATTTAAGATTCTTGATATTTCTATTTGTGAAATTCGAGGATTCTTTGAAAGAGCTATCAATATGTTTTTGTCAAGATTATCAAGATTTCTTTTCTCTTCTGTTTCAATTAACTCAAGATAATCCATACAATCATCTTTTAACAAATATCTATTTTTATAAAAGAAAACATTTGTAGCTATTGATTCAGTTCTTTCTTTAATATATGTACTAAATCTGGAATAAAATTCATTTGCGATTGATTTAAATTCGCTGATATTTTTCGCCCAAATTGTAAATCCATTGTCATATTTTCCATAATATTTGATTGACCAACCAATTTTTTTATTTGTGATAATATAATGTTCTATTTCCTTTAACTTATCTTTTGTAATATTCTGAAATTTAACAAAAATTCTGCAGTATAAATAACCTAATTTTGAAATATTTATTATTGGTGCATAACCTAAAATTATTTGTTTTTTCTCAAGATTTTTAATTTTATATTCTACTCCTCTTTTGCTCATTCTGATCTTTTTTGCAATTTCAGAATATGTTTTTCTTGAATTGAAGTCAAGTTCATACAGTATTTTTCTATCTTTAACATCCAGCAGAGCCATATATGTTACAAAAATCTCTTGAGATATATAAATGTTACCATTTTGTGCAAAAATTCATTAAAAATTTTAACATAATTGATTAGATTACCCCTTTCACATGAAGAATTATTTCCAAAATTATATGGAAGCTATCCAAAACCCTTTGCCTGAACTAAAAAGAACATTTGATGCAGAAAAAGACTATTTAATAAAAGCATTACAGAATATTGGAAAATGCGCAAATGGAGAATGCACAAATGTAATTGATATTGGCTGCGGTATTGGAAGACCTTTGTATCATCTTGCAGGAAAATTTCCATCAGTTCAATTTTTTGGTATTGAAGATGACTCTAAAATGCTTACAGAAGCATTAAAGAGAACATCAGAGTTCATGAATATTAATATCAAATACGCAGATGCATTGAATACAAAATTTCCAGACGATTATTTCAGTCTTACATATTCGACATTTAATCTAATAGGTAGTATAGGATTAGATGAAAGAATATCCTTGCTAAAAGAAACGAAAAGAATTACTAAACCAGGATCTCAAATCAGAACAATTACTTGGAATAAAGAAAATTATACCACAGAATTTCTCCAGAAATACTATCCAACAATCGGTATAACAATTTATGATATTGGCAATAATAGAACAGTCACTAACAAAGGAACATTCTATAGATTTGGAGGAGAAGAATTAAAAGAAACTTACAATAAAGTTGGATTGACAAATAATCAATTAGTAGAAATTGGGGATTTATGGCTTGCTATTGAGGGGGGAAAAATATGAAACAATATCCAGATTTACCTGTAAAATTTCCAAACAAAGTGCCTTTTGATTTTATTAATGACCTTGATGGATGGTCATTATCCAGGGATGAAGTAAAAAGGTCTAAAGGACGCCTACTTCATTTAGATATAGATTTTGGAACTGATTGTAGCTTAAACTGTCCTATGTGTTTTAGAAAAGATGGTGCTTTGGATAAATTTCAAACTTATTTAGATTTAAATAAGATAAAGAAAGTTGTTTCAGAAGCTAAACCATTGGGCCTGAAAAGTGTAAGAGTGCTTGGTGCAGGCGAACCATTTGAAAATAAAGGCATATTTAATTTTCTTTACTGGCTGCAGGATGAAGGAATAAAATCAGTAGTTTTTACACAGGGTCACACAATAAATAGATTAAATGCAACTAAACTTAAAAAAACCAACACTAGCTTGATGATTAGATATGATTCATTTTATGAAGAGATTGTTGAACAATCAACAGGTCGTAAAAATTTAAAGGCAAAAAAAGATCTGGCTTTAGAAATTCTCATAAAAGAAGGATTTGTGAATCATAATCCTACCCATCTTGCAATTGTCGCACCAATAACAAAATATACTATTAGTGGACTGTTTGAGATCTATACTTTTTTTCGAGAGCGTAATATATATCCATTAATTCCTTTTCTTGCCTGCGCTGGGAGGTCACTTCTCCCTGATGGTTCAATCAAGGATGATGTTTCTGAAAAAGAAAAAATAGAATTAGTCTCAAAGATTTATAAATATAATAAAGAAAAAGGAATTATTTATGATGGAATCTCATCATATCCAGGCACCCATATATGCACTTTGCTTTCAAATGGATTTTATTTGACATCTACTGGCCTGGCATTGAGATGTGAAGGAGATGATAAAACAATAATAGGAGATTTAAAAAAACAATCAATAAAAAACCTTTGGGAAAACTCAACTAATCGCAGGAAATATGGAGGGGTATATAATTATGGTTGCCCTCCTAAGAGGGGAAAGACAATACCAAAAGGATTTTATAAAAATGTTGAAGATGAACTGAAAAAAAGTAATCTTAAATCAAAAATATAAAACTTGGAAACCTTCGTTCCCCAGGTAGTTGGCTACGCAGACTTTTAATCAAAATAATCCTCCATATACTTAATCCGATTACACCCGTCAACAAATGCCTGAAGTGTGCTTGTGACCATATCTGTATTTTCACTTTTTCCTATTACGCTCCAGCCATTTTTAGTAAGCTCTAATTTAGTATGACCTATTGCATCTGATCCAGACCCTTTTGAGTTTGCTTCAAAATATTTAAATTCGCAATCAAGGTTTACTGATTCCATGATAGCGTTGATACCTGCATCTATCTGTCCATTGCCTGCAGAACACACTGTTTCAACCCCATTGCCAATCTTTAATCTAAGATCCATAGAATAACCCTTGCTAACTGCAGGAGTATAGCTTACAAGTTCATAATACTTAGGAATCTCTTCACCCTTTATTGCCCTCACTACATCTGCATCATCTGAATATTTTAATTTATCTGCTATATCTGTAAACCTTTGCGCAGCTATCTGAAAATCATTATCACTTAATTTTATGCCCAATTCCTCATGCTTTGCTTTCAGAGCTCGCCTTCCAGACCTGGGACCAAATGTTATGATACTTTCAACACCATAGTCACACGGATCCATTATCTCATAAGTCCTTGCATCTTTTTCCATCCCATCCTGATGTATTCCTGCCTCATGAGCAAATGCATTACTCCCTACTATTGCTTTATTAGGCTGGGGCTCTACCCCTGTATACTTGCTTACCAACCTGCTTGTGGGACCAATCAGTTTTGAATCAATATTGCAATAAGCTATTTTTCTTGTTTTAAGTATTGCAACAATCTCTTCTAATGCAGTATTGCCTGCCCTTTCGCCAATCCCATTAATAGTTACCTCTGCCTGTCTTGCTCCTGCTTTTATTCCTGCGATTGTTACTGCTGTTGCCATGCCCTGATCATTATGATTATGCACAGAAAAAATCGCATCAAGACCTTTTTCCCTCACTGCAGTTATTACATAATCTACTTTCTCACAACAATCATCTGGCATTAGCCATCCTATGGTATCAGGAAGATTTATTGTTGTTGCTCCAGCATTTATTGCTTCAGATACAACTTGCACTATATAATCTTTATCAGATCTTCCAAAGTCCTCACATGAGAACTCTACATCATCTGTATAGTTTCTTGCTTTTTCAACTGCCTTAACTGTTTGTTCTATTATCCAATCTTTATTTTTGTGATACTTGTTGCCAACATGTATGTCACTTGTCGCAATAAAAGTATGTATTCTGCTATTGTAGGCTGGACTTAATGCCCTTGCAGCTAATTCTATATCTCCTTCATTTGCCCTAGCAAGGGAACATATTACAGGTCCATCTTTTCCACCAACTTCTTCTGCAATATTATATATCGCTTTAAGATCGCCATCAGATGAAGCTGCAAAGCCTGCTTCAATAACATCAACTCTTAATCTTGCTAATTGTTTTGCTATCGCAAGTTTTTCTTCAGGATATAAATGAAATCCTGATGCCTGTTCCCCATCTCTTAAAGTAGTATCAAATATGATTACTCTACCCATTTTTGTTTCCCCAGAATTGTTTTTTGTTTATTGTTTTTTGCGTTTTGTTTTTCATTTTTGTCCTCCATAAACTAATAGTTGATATTGGCCAGATCAGCAATGAGAGCTAATCTATAATAACAGAAGCAGAGCTAGCAAACTTATTTCAATACCTATCCTAATTTTGCTATTCATAACTTATGGAAAACATAGTTAATATTTAAATATTTCTAATTAGAGTTTCCATTTACTGCATAATCAGAAAAATGAAGAACATCAACTGACAATGTTCCTGCACTATACACTATATTCATACATCTTGGTAGCAAACATTGCAGACCTCCACAATAATCTCTGATTCTGTGATTACTCTGAAAGAGTTACAAAAGGGCAAGATTTATATAATAAATTATATTTACACAGATTACAGATTCATTAAGAGGATAATAATGGTAATTAATAAAAAGTACAAAAGACTAAGTAAGACTGTTGAATTAATACTGCCTTCAATCAGAGTAAACCCAATGCCATTGCTTCGTTATAAATTAGAAAAAAGAAATAACAAAGAGATTGAGGAAAGAATTAAAACTGCAATGGGTTTTATTAAATTACAAACAAGTGATACATATGACCTTCTAGCTTTGACAAAAGAAGAATTATTTGAATTAAAAGGCGAATTAAAAAATTATATAGAAGACGATTCAGCTGTAAGAATGAATCAAATGCTAGATTTTATCTACGATTCTTTTTCAGAAGAAACATGGCAAAGTCTAAGTGAATCTGAAAAAAATACTATATACTATTCAAGAAGAAGAGATTTTAACAGCACTTCTGAAAAATGTAAAAGAATAAAGCCAGAAAGAGAGAATAATTTAGCAAAAATAATCTTAAAAACACATCCAAAAATGATGACTTATAATTCTCAATTCAGACAAAAAAAATTACCTGACTTTGTCAAAGATATAGAATTAGCTAATGCAAAGGCATATTTTTTCGTTGAAAAATTTCTTATTCAAGATATAGCATCGAATCGAGAGCCAGTTTACACGCAAATGACTGTTGAAAGTTTAAGTGAATTCAATGAGTTTCATAAATTAGTAAGATCAGCAGTGAGTTCTGAAGAAGTGAAAACATTAAAAGTTAATTATCATGTTAGAAAAATGAATGATTTACATGTATTTTATATCAAGTATAGTAAGCTTTCATTTAAACAAAGAAACTTCGCAACTAACCTTATGAATGAATACTTATCACAGATACAAACAGTCCCAGAGGAGTATAAAACTAAAATTATAGCCCTTCAAAAAATTCCATAAGAATCTTTTGAACCCATAAATCAAATCACAACATTCTTAAATAATCCCTCTCTCCTTTTTCCTATGGATGACAGCAATCAACTGGATTATCTGTTTATATTGAAAGCATTAGAAGAAATTCCCTTTGGCGTAGGAAAAAAACTGTTGATTGAATTTCTGCAAGGCAAAAACAGCCATGAATCAATAATCAGGAACAGGTTGCATCTTCTGGAAACCTTTGGAAGCCTTGCTTATAATAAAGAAGAAATAGGTAACATGATAGACAATCTCAGACTCAATGATATGATAAAACTGGTTTCTTTAAGCAGTAACAAATTCTGGAAAGTCATGGAACTTAGCGCAAAAGGCAAAGCTGAAATCGAAAACCCCTCATTATACAAAAGAAAACTATCATTTAACTTCAAAGAAACAAAGACTGAAATAACAGAACAAGACAAAAAGATGTTTGAAGCATTTGGAGATGCTTTGTCAAGATTCAATGATGAACAGAAAAAATCAATCCTCAGCAGTAAAAAGCACATATTATGCATAGCAGGAGCAGGTTCTGGCAAGACAACAGTGCTGACAAAACGGGTTGAATTCCTTGTAAAATACAGGTCAGCAGACCCAAAGAAGATTCTCGCAATAACATTCACAAGAAAAGCAAGACAGGAAATGATGCAAAGAATAGCAAAAAAAGGAAATCTTGATAATGTAATGATTGAGACATTCAATTCATTCTGCGAAAAGATTCTTAGGCAGCATAATGACCTTGTATATGACAAGCAGGTAAGAGTCATCAATTATCGAGATAAGATTAAATTGATAAACAAAGCTCTGTTTAAACTTAACATTAATATCAACAATGCAGTTGATACTTATTTCAACTATGCCCAGAAACGCGGCAAAACTTATGATCAGCTCGCAAACATATTTATGAATGACTGCTTTTTTATCAGGGACTACTTCAAGTTCAAGAATCAGAAGATTGAAGCATCATCCTTTGATATTGACTTTGAACATGAAAAAAGCGCAAATCTTGTTTTTGGAATCTGCAATTATATTGAAGCATACATGAAAAAGCATGGGCTTAGAGATTTTGCAGACCAACTGATAGACACAATATCTCTTTTTGAAAAACGCAAAGATCTTGTGCAGAAATTTGATCATGTACTTATAGATGAATATCAGGATGTCAATTCAACACAGATAAAGCTCATAGATATTTTTTCTCCTGATAACTTATTCTGCGTAGGAGACCCAAGGCAGTCAATATACGGCTGGAGAGGCTCAGACCTAAAATACATACTGAACTTTGAAGAAAAATACCCTAGCTGCGACATAATCACTCTGACAAAAAATTACAGGTCAACAAAGCACATAGTTGGGCTGATAAACAGATCAATAAAAAACATGGGACTGGCAGACCTTGAATCATCGCTTGAGGGAAATAAGGATATCAAGCTTTTGAAATTTAATTCTGAAGATACTGAATCTGAATTTGTGATACAGAGCATAATTGCATCAGATATTCCCAGGAAAGAGATATTTGTGCTTGCAAGAACCAACAGGCAGCTGAACGAGCTGTCGCAGATGATGAAACTGAGGGGGATAAAGCATGTGGTCAGAAGCGATGAGATTAAAAGAACAATTATGGCTGGAGAAAATGATGTAACTCTTGCAACAATACATGCAATTAAAGGACTGGAAGCAGAAATGGTCTTTGTAATCGGCTGTCATGGAATCAATTTTCCCTGCAAAGGCAGCGAGCATCCAGTAATAGACATGGTCAAGGCAGAGGAATACGACAAGGAAGAAGAGGAAAGGAGACTATTTTATGTTGCGATGAGCAGGGCAAGAAACAACTTATACCTGACATATTCTGGCAGCAAACATACATATTTTATAACTGATGCAATGCTGGAAATAATTGAAGAGAAAGAGATAAAGGTTCAACCAACAACAAACACAAAAACAAACCTGGGAAAAATAAATTCAGGAAAATCAAGTGATGTCATAACAAGGCTCAAAGAATGGCGAAGCGCAATCAGCAGAGAGATGGGCACTCCTGCTTATATAATAATGCATGACAGAACCCTTCTTGATATCGCCCAGAAGATGCCTATGACATTAGCAGAACTAGAAGAGGTGCATGGTCTTGGACCAGCAAAGATAATGAAATATGGAGAAGAGATTCTCAAGGTAGTTAGTTGTTAATTGATATGGAACTTTCATTCAATCATCTAAAATCACACTCTCGATACACATCAAGAAGTCTTAATATCTCCTTATCCTTAATCTCTTTTAGTTTAACAATAGTATTAATCAATCGCTGAGAACTCCCTTCTTTAAACATAATAAATAAGCTATCACTATCAAAGATATGATATTTATCTATGGATATATCTTTAGTTTTTCGATAGCTTTCAAGCCACTTTTCAATCATCTTCTTTAGGTTAAACAGACTTTCATCATATTTAGGAGCCAAAGCATAGAGTGTTTGAGCAAATTCTTGCAAACTAATTATACTCTGAAATTTTTTCTTTGTTTTGCGTGAATAATACTCATAATCAGTTCTGCTTATTGGTTTCTCTTCCAATATCCTTTTAATTATCTGCTTTTCTTTTTTAGTAAATATTTGAGAAAGATACATCTGCAGATTTCTTTCAGCATATATTTTTTGCTTATTTATCAAAAGTTCTGGTTTTTGCTCATTTCGCAATTGCATCTCAAATTCATCTCTAAATTCAGAATAATTCAATTTGAATTTCAGTTCATAATCTGCCTGAGACATAGATCTGCTCAATATAGATATAGGTATAATTGTTGGAATTTTAAATTCAGAGAAAATCTTGTGGGTAATACTTATGATTGCGCAGAACAATTTCTTACTTTTTGTTCTTTTATATATATGATTCAAATTAGGATTCTGATTATATATCAAGAAAGGAATTGCTTTCAGATAACGAATATTTGAAGTATTTAAAATAGATAAGATTAGCTTCTCATTTTTTTCATCTGCTCCCAACATCTTGTATCCTGCATCTGCAAGTTGATTTTCTATATTTAATCCCATTTCTTAACCTCCTCTATAATGCCCCTATTAAGACTAAATTTCCATTCTTTGAACTTAATTTCAATCAAATCAAGTAATTTTTGTTTATAATCTGCAACTATGGAAATATCCATTGTTTCCTTATATCTCTGAATAAGCATTTGCAAGTCTATTTCTTTCTTTTCAAATACTCTTTTGAGATCATCAAAATCCCTCATGTCACCTCTTGCTAATTTGCTTATGATAATATCATATATTGAAAGGGTATAAAGTTTAATCTTACCAAAAGATCTTATATATTTAGATTTATCAAGGCAATCTGGAAGCAAATCTGTACCTAATATATTAGATCCATAAAATAGATCGAATGCCATACCTTCCTGGCTAAGCCAACGAAAGACTCCTTTTTTTTCAAAACCTATCTGTTCAAAGATTTTGCAGGTATATCTATATTCTTCCATTTTATCAATATTAATATCTATATCTAAAGTTGAGGGCTTAATATGAAGTATTGTTAAAGCAGTGCCACCAAGTGCATACATCTCTATTTCCTCTTCAAAAAATCCAGAGATTGATTGAATAAATTCAAATAGCACTTCAGCGTTAATTTCTTTTTTATTGTATGGCATAGTTATCAAGAATACTGCAAACTATATAAATGTTACTATTTTTGTATATATATATACAATAATAGTATGAAATACTGATTTATTCTGTTTCTGCTAATGAATCTCATGACAGAACCCTTCTTGATATCGCCCAGAAGATGCCTATGACATTAGCAGAACTAGAAGATGTGCATGGTCTTGGACCAGCAAAGATAATGAAATATGGAGAAGAGATTCTCAAGGTAGTTAGCTGTTAATTGATTTTCTAATTTTTTCATTTATCTTCATTTTTTGACTGAACTAATGCCTCATAATCCTCTTTTATTAACTCAAACCAGTTTTCTACAGTATCAACTTCTTCATCTTCTCTTGTTGAAAGCCAGATCATTTCCTGATTATATGCCCTAATCTCACCAAAATAAATCTTCTGATCATTTAATACAGCATAGATTGTGACAACTCCTATATCAGGCCAATCTGCCCCCCCATCCAATTCTTCTTCATCTATACTATAATCAACATATAATCCTTCTTCAATCTTATTATTAGAACCATCAGGTATTTGAGGTAATGATTTTAGTACATTTTTTACACTTGAAAATTCTAATGCCCACTCCTGCAAATCAATTGCTGCCCCTTTACTTATTTTATAGTTTCTCATTTTACTAATCCCCCTTGAATGTTTTTTACATTAAAGCATATAAAATGATCTTATTATTAAAGTTTTTCATCAATGGCTTGATTTTCCACCAAACCCAGAATCAAAATCCCAAACAAACCCTACCCCACATGATAAAAATCAGACCACTTTAGAAACCTTTTTATATTTCCAATTTTACCAAATTTCTTAAGATGAAAAAACTATTTGGAAAACTTAAAAAGCTTATCAGCGGCGGCAATATCTTATACTATCCAGGCTGCCTGACCCATTTTGTCTATCCTGATATAGAGGAAAATTATAAGAATCTTCTAAAGATGATGGAAATAGATTTCATTTTCATACCTGAATTCAATTGCTGCGGCAGCCCAGTGCTTAATGCTGGATACAAAAGCGATTTTGAAGATCTACAGGAATCAAACAGAATATTTCTCAGTAAATACGGAATTAAAAAAATAATAACAAGCTGCCCTGCATGCTATCTTATACTAAAAGACAATTACGGGCTTGATGTAGAACATATCACTGAGACTATTGTGAAAAACATCCACAAGATTGACCCTAAATTTGCAAAGGATGTTGAAGGGAATAAAATAACATATCATGATCCCTGCCATCTTGGAAGAAAAGGAAGGATATTTGATGAACCTAGAAAGATAATAAAAAATCTTAATCTCAAATTACTAGAACTTCCATGCAATCACAATGATTCTCTATGCTGCGGCGCAGGAGGAGGGCTGAAGAATCACAATCCGGACTTAGCAAACAAGATAGCAAAGGCAAGGCTGAAACTTTGCAAGACAGTATCTCTTGTCACACCATGCCCTATGTGCTACTCGCACTTCAAAGAGCATGCAAAAGATAGGGGAATTGAAGTGCTTGAATTCAGCCAGCTCTTAATTGGAAAATATGCAATCCAGAGCCAAACCCCCAATGAAGGAGGCAAAGAAATAGAATGACCAGTTTCCTGAATAAACAATTTGGAAAAAATGCCTCTGATGAGAAACTTAATCTTTTAGTTTACAGCGTAGATGCCTCACAGATTGAAGGCAAGGCATCAGCAGTCATATGGCCTGCCAGCAAAGAAGATGTATATAAAGTTATCAGATATGCCCACAGGACAGACTCTACAATTACCCCCAGAGGCGCAGGCACAGGGCTTGCAGGAGCAGCAGTGCCGCAGGATTCAATTGTTGTTGATTTCTCAAAGATGGACAAAATAATAAAAATTGACCCAAAATCAAAAACAGTAATCGTAGAGCCAGGTGTTATCCTTGACAATCTCAATAAAGAGCTTGCAAAACACAATCTTTTTTTCCCAGTCATACCTGCATCACATAAGGTTTGCACAATAGGGGGTATGATATCTACAAATGCTGCAGGGATGCGCGCAATAAGATATGGCAAGACTATGGAGTGGATAAAGGGTTTAGAAATCATTGACGGCATGGGCAGAGTGATGACAGCAAATGACAAAAACATAAAACATTTCTGCGGAAGGGAAGGCACAACTGGCATAATAATAAAAGCAAAACTTAATCTTGCTGAACTTACAAAAATACGGTCTCTTGACATCTTCAAGCTTGAAACAATGCCAGAGCTGATGGATGTTGTGAAATCGCTTGATCCTGAAAAGCTAAATGCTATTGAATTTATTGACAAGATTGCTGCTAGGATTGCAGGGCTAAAATCATTATACTATTACCTGTTTGTTGAATACAACGATGACACTGGTGAGATATTTGACGAAAAAGATATAGATGAATCATGGAAGATGAGAGAAAATGTAGGCATTGTCCTGTCTTCAGAAGGATATGGAATAAAAGAAGACCCAAAGATACCTCTAAAAGACATACCTCAATTTATAAGCTGGCTTGAACAGCATGACATACCTTCATTTGGCCATCTGGGCATAGGTATTCTGCACCCTCGTTTCAAGACAGGCGACCTTCTTCCAGAAATGTACAGGCTTGTTGAAGAGCTTGGCGGAGAAGTCAGCGGAGAGCATGGAATTGGCCTGAAAAAAAAGGACTATGTTAAAGAAGATTTCAGGCAGACAATGCACATGCTGAAGAAGAAATATGACCCAGAAGCAATACTCAATAAAAATAAGCTAATTGACAGCAACAATAAGGATAATCAAAATGAACCAAGAACCCAATAAAGTTGACAGATGTGTGCAATGCGGGATGTGCAGAACTGCATGCCCTGTATTCGAACAATTGAAAAACGAGAAATACAGCCCTCGAGGCAAGGCTTTCATAATAAATCAGCATGAAGAACCAGACTTAACTTTCTATGACTGTACACTATGCGGTGCCTGCAGGGCAAGATGCGCAGCAAATGTCGCAATACCTGTTATAGGTGAGAGGGAAAAACTGGTCAAATCAGGGAAAGAGACAGAAGCGAACAAGCGGATGATAGAAAATGTCCGCAAGTACGGCAATCCATTCGGCAAAGTGGAGAAAGGAAAAGTGCCGAAGGAACTATATTGCTGCTAAAACAAAATATTAAATACTCCATCATTTAATGAATCAAGTATGAGGTGATATCATGGTTGAAGTAAAAGTTTATAGCACACCAACATGCCCATACTGCAATATGGCAAAAGACTTCTTAAAAGAAAATAATATAGAATTCAAAGAATATGATGTTTCAGAAGACACAGAAGCAAGGAACGAGATGCTTGAGAAATCAGGCCAGATGGGAGTTCCTGTAATCCTTATAGATGAAGAAGCCATCATCGGATTTAACAAAGAAGCCATAAAAAACGCATTAGGGATTTAGATTTAACCCAAATTTATTTCTTTTTCAATATCTTTCCAGGAATACACCCTGGTTATTTTATCATCTGCGTTATAGCTTTGATTCCAGGGCATATCCATCAAAAAGACATCTATACCTTCAGACACGCAATCATATGCATGACTTACACTATCCTCAATCATCAACTTTGCGCCAAGATCATTACAGATGTCTGATTTTTTTCTTGCATCGTCTTTCTCAAACACCTGATTAGTAAGAATAATATCCCTAAAGCATGACCCATAATTAGATTCAATCCTATTTCTAATTTTATCTTCCAGATAAGAAGGCCTTGCTGTAATTACATAAATATCATGCTCTTCCGCAAGCCTTTGTATTGCCTGAACCGAACCTTCAATTGGAGTCATATTATCAAAATCAGGATGAGCATAGAATTCAGCTATATCATCCATCACACTCTCTTTTGAACAGCCAAATATTTCCCAAAGACCATAAGCCTTCACATCATCAATTATAAATTCTGTGCTATGCTTATCATTATAGAAATCAAGAAAATATTTTATACAAGACGCAAGCGTATCATCAAGATCAACTCCTATTATCATGGATTATGGAATTGAATGGTGATTTAAATAACTTTCTTAAACTAGACTTCTATGATTTTTTATAATTATTCAACGAAGTCATACATATTTCCCAAACCATAGCAAACCATCACCTTATACCCCTTAAAAATTCTCCAACCCAAATTTTTAGCAACATATTTAAATAATCTCCATATTCATCAAATGTGGATAATATGAAGCTTACACCAGGCATGCGCCAGTATATGGAAATAAAGAACCAAAATCCTGATGCCCTCTGCTTATTCAGGATGGGCGACTTCTATGAAACATTCTATGAAGATGCAAAGATTGTCGCAAGAGAGCTTAACATAGTGCTGACAGCAAGAGGAAAGGGTGAGACAAAAGCACCACTTGCAGGCATACCATATCATGCTCTTGAGCAGTACCTTGCAAAACTGATTAGAAAAGGCTACAAGGTAGCGATAGTTGAGCAGCTCGAAGATCCTAAAAAAGCAAAAGGCCTTGTAAAGAGAGGGCTTGTAAGGATTGTCACCCCGGGAACAATTATAGAAGATTGCTTGCTTGACGAGAAAAACAACAACTATATTTTTTCTATAATCAAGGATAAAGACATATTCGGCATTGCAATAGCTGACATCTCCACAGGCGAATTTCTCACTTCAAAAGCAGAAAGCATGGACAAAGTTATATCTGAACTCAACAGGTTCAAACCCAGCGAATGCATAATACCCTTATCACAGGAAGATTCAGACTGGGCTAAGAGCATAAGCCAGCTTGGGACCATAATCTCAGGCTATGATGACAGGCATTACTGGGATGAAAAAAGCAAAGAAACAATTAAAGAGCATTTCAATGTAATCAATCTTGAGGGATTTGACATAACAAATGAAGAAGAGATGATATCTGCATCTGGAGCATTGATAAGCTACCTCATAGAGACGCAAAAGACATCATTATCCCATATCAATAAGATAAAAAAGTTCAATGATTCTGAATTCATGGTGCTTGACGCAAGCACACAGCGCAACCTTGAGCTGATAAGCAACATAAGAGAAAACAGTTTAAGAGGAACTCTGATAAGCATCCTGGATAAGACAAAGACTCCAATGGGATCCAGGCTGATGAAGAAATGGCTTCTCAGACCGCTTATAGAGACAAAAGACATCAAAAAAAGGCAGGAAGCTGTTGAAGAATTATTCAGCGACATGATAAAAAGGGAAGACATAAGAGATAATCTCAAGCATATCCTGGATATTGAAAGGCTGATAAGCAGGATTAGCTACGGATCAGCAAACGCAAGAGACCTCAATGCGCTCAGGAGATCATTGTCATTCATACCCAAGATAAAAACAATCATAGCAGAATCAGATTCTGATATTCTTAAAAATATTGCAGATATGGATGGACTGGATAACATCCATGATATCATAAACAAAGCAATCGAAGATGATCCTCCATTATCCCTGCGTGAAGGCAACCTGATAAAAGCAGAATATGATGAAGAGCTTAAAAAACTAAAGGATATAACCAAAAACGGAAAAAACTACATTGCAGGTCTTGAACAGAAAGAGCAGGAAAAGACTGGCATAAAATCCCTAAAGATAAAATATAACAGGGTATTCGGATATTTCATAGAAATAACTAAATCAAACCTGCATCTTGTACCGCAGGAATACATAAGAAAGCAAACACAGGTAAATTGTGAAAGATATATCACAGACGAGTTGAAAAAGCAGGAAGAGCTTA
Organism: Nanobdellota archaeon; assembly: GCA_034723595.1. GTDB lineage: Archaea > Nanobdellota > Nanobdellia > Woesearchaeales > JAGLGH01 > JAGLGH01. Next base: position 56,501 of record JAYEPB010000078.1, on the reverse strand, counting down.
TTCTTGGCGCAGAAGAAAAGCTGAATACCCTTGAATACAACATATTCCAGGCTATAATAAAGCAGATAGCAGAGCAGACAAGCAAGATACAGCAGACTGCGCAGTCTATTGCAGAACTTGATGTCATTGCGAATCTTGCAAAAATTGCTGCTGACAACAATTATACAAAGCCATTTATAAATGAAGAAGGCAATATCCACATAATTGACAGCAGGCATCCAGTGCTTGAGACTCTTGAAGATATCTACATACCTAATGACATCTCAATTGACACAGGCAATTACATCCAGATAATAACAGGTCCTAACATGGCTGGCAAATCATCATATATGAGGCAGGCAGCTCTAATTATCATAATGGCACAGATTGGCTCATTTATTCCTGCAGCAAAAGCCTCAATCTGCACAGTTGACCGCATCTTCACAAGAGTTGGCGCTTATGATGATCTTACTATGGGACAATCCACATTTATGGTAGAGATGACTGAAACTGCAAATATCCTGAACAATGCCACAGCAAGATCTTTCATCGTGCTGGATGAGATTGGCAGGGGAACTTCCACATATGACGGAGTTTCGCTTGCATGGGCAATCGCAGAATATATACATGACAATATAAAAGCAAAAACTCTCTTTGCCACCCATTACCATCAGATGAACAAGCTCGCTGAAAAGCTTCAGGGAATAAGGAACTACAACATCGCTGTCAAGGAGAAAGATGATAAGATTATCTTCTTAAGAAAAATCATCGAAGGCAGCACTGACAAGAGCTATGGGATACAGGTAGCAAAACTTGCTGGCGTGCCTGTTGGAGTTATAGACAGGAGCAAAATCATAATGACTCGACTTGAGATGGAAGATGAAATCGGCGAAAAAATCCATGCAGAATTGAAGACTAAGAAAAGACCTGAGCCAAAAGATGAAAAAAAGATTAAGGAAAAAATCGATACTTTTGTGCAGAAGAGTTTGCTGGATATTTGATTTTTTAGGAAGATTTTTATATGATTGATATAGAGAATATAGTTATTATGATTATTTATTGGAAAAAAGGTGATTTAAAATGAAGAAGATTATATTGATTTTATTTGCAATTGTTTTGGCTTCAACATTTGCTTCAGCAGGCTCATGCCCTGCAAACTGGGTATTAGTTCCAGGCAGTGCCACTTATAGTACGTCTGACTTTTGCGTTATGAAATATGAGGCAAAGAATGTTGGCGGAAATGCAACATCACAGGCAGACGGCACCCCCTGGGCGAGCATCACGCAAACTAATGCGATTGCTGAATGCGCAAGCCTTGGAGCTGGCTATCATTTGATTACTAATGCAGAATGGATGACTATTGCAAGGAATATAGAACAGCAAACTGCTAACTGGGCAGATGGAGTTATTGGCAGTACAGTTGGCAGCGGCGGTTTATATCGGGGCAACGTGGGGAATCTTGACAGTGTAGGTTATGATGGGGATGATCCAGAATCTGGCACAGGTAGAGATACAAAAGCAGAACTTGCGCTTTCGAATGGAGGAACTATCTGGGATTTGTCAGGAAATGTTTGGGAATGGACAGATGATACTATTGTTTGCGCTGGCGCAAGCTGCACAACTGAAGAAATGCCTTATGACAGCAACCCTGACAGCGAATGGATAGAGTTTACAGCTATTAATACTTATGGTTTATTGTCTTATGATGAGATTAGGCCATCTAACAGCAATTGGAATGCAGATTATGGTGTAGGCAGATTATATACAGATGATAATGCTGCTAATCCAACTGGGAATGTTCATGCTTTCCTCCGGGGTGGCGGCTCGGACGCCGGTGCCAACGCCGGGGCTTTCGCTCTGCTCCTGAGCGACGCGCCTTCGGCATCGGACAGGAAGATCGGCTTTCGCTGCGTACAAGCTGTGACAATTTCAGATCCAACATACACAGAATTCACATCCCAAGAAACAACAAACTTCTCAGCAGCCACTCTATCCAGCGTACCAAACCTAACTTTAGCAATTGATGACAAAGGAAAAATAGCATTCCCATCTGACCATAATATCAATGCAGAGGGTGAAGATTATGACACAAATGTAAAGATAGAAAATGCAATGATATATGTGAACAGCGCAGCTTTGGATTCAACCTTCAATAATTCTGCAACACTAACATTCTATAATGTTGACTGCAATAAGCCTTATGTATTCTATTCAGAGACTGCGAGCACATTTGCAGCAATTCTTAATGAGAATCAGCGCTGTCTTGCTCCTTTATGCACAAACATCCAATGCACTGATAGCACATTGACAGTTGATGTTGAGCACTTTACAGGATTCGCAGCAGGAACAGATGCAAATCTCACAATCGAAGCAGAGGCAGGAGTATTCTATCCTCTCGACCCTATTGATTTCTATGCATGGTACATCAACAGCACAGATGGAACTCCAATATCAGGCGAGTGCAACATCAGCTTTGATGATAATTGGACTGCTGAGTATCCAATGGATTACAACGGCTCGCAATACAATTACACAAAATCATCAGGATTCACAGCAGCTGGAACACATGAATACAATGTAACATGCTCATCTGCAAGCTTTGTAACTCTTGAAGCGAATGATACAAAGCTGGTCAGCAGTGTTGATATTCCTGAGTTTAGTGTTTTGACACTTGGATTAGGATTGGTTGCTGTGCTGGCTGGATTACTCATAATAAGGAAAAAAGGTGATATGAAATGAAAAAGATAATATTGATGATTGCTATGGGGCTTCTTTTGGGAAGTTTTGTATTGGCTGGCGGTAATGACGAGTTTACTATACTCCTTGTCCATTCAGATCATCAAGATGGAAGCACTAACATTGAAGATGCTAGTGAGACTGCAATCAACATATATGGAACTGGAGATGCACGACATTCAACTACGAAATCTAAATTTGGCCAAAGTTCTTTAACTGCTAGTGCCCTGAATGCTAATTCTATTCAGATTAGATATGTGAGTGGTGTTAATGTTCTTGGGGCAGATGATTTTACGATTGATTTTTGGATTAACACACTAGCTTCAAATTTTGCAGAAATAATATATTCTGGTGGTGGTGATGATTATTGGGGTATTACATTCTCAAATGGCCTAGTGAGATTCAGGTCTTATATTGCTGGTTCTGAGCATACGACAGAGTTTAATTTACCACCAGGAGTTAATGATGGTAACTGGCATCATGTTGCTTTTGTTAGAGCAAGCAGCGTGCTTAAAGCGTATATTGATGGCATAGAAGAGAGGTCTGATATATTTGATTATAGTCTGACATCATCTAATGAATACATAACATTATTAAGATATCATGCAGCATACCTTGATGAGGTAAGAATTTCAAAAGGTATAGCTAGAACAGAAGATTCGAATGATCTTATGTATGATCCTGAAGGTGATGGCTTCACGCCGCCAAATATTCCTTACAGCGCAGCAGCTGCTTCAAATGAGCCAACCTACACAAACTTCACATCCACAGAAACAACCAACTTCTCAGCAGTTGATGTGACAAACGTAACAAACCTGACTCTTGCAAAAACAGGGAAAGGCAAAATCCAGTTTGCAGAGGATCATGGAATCAATTCAGATGGCGAAGATTATGACGCGCATATAAAAATAGAAGACAAGGTTATCTTTGTAAATTCCTCAGCTTTGCACTCATCCTTCAATGACTCAGCAACACTCACATTCTATAATGTTGACTGCAATAAGCCTTATGTGTTCTATTCAAAGACTGCAAGCACATTTGCATCAATCCTTAGCGAAAATCAGCGCTGCCCAGAGTCATTATGCACAAACATCCAATGCGAAGGAAGCACATTAACAGTTGATGTTGCTCATTTTACAGGATTTGCAGCAGGTGCAGATGCTAACCTTACAATAGAAGCAGAAGCAGGAATCAAATATGCATTAGACTCAATTGAATTCACAGCAGAATACATTAATTCAACTGATGGAACTCCTATCTCTGGTGAATGCAATATCACATTTGATGACGAAGGAACATGGTACACAATGGATTTTAATAGTCCTGATTATAACTACACAAAATCATTTGCAGCAGCTGGAACACATGAATATAATGTTACCTGCTCATCAGCAAACTTTGTGACATTGGAAGCAAATGATACAAAGATTGTATCTCCTACTGATATCCCTGAATTCAGTACAATAACTTTAGGATTGGGATTGATTGCTGTATTGGGTGGATTGTTCATCATCAGAAAAAAGAAATGATTTCTTATTTTTTTCTTAATTAATTTAGAGATTATTTTTGATTTTATTTGTTATATATTCTATCATGATGGTCAAAATTATAGAAGATTACCATTCCGTTCTTGACTTGAAAGGTAAGGACAAAGCTGCCAATATGAACACGCTTAAGACCGCTTATGTTCCCCTTAAGATTCTTAAAATGCTCAATAGATATTTCATCACAAAAAGCGATTTGATTAATCTTCTTCTGAACAGCTTTGAATAAAGATGGATTTTTGCTTTTGAGTCTTCCTAAATTCTTCCGAAGCCTTGAAATATCAAGCATCATAACTCTTCACACCACTTGTTAAATTCCTCTGGAGTCATTGATTTCCCATCTGGTCTAGACTGCGCCTTCTTGAGTCTTTCGATAAATTCTTTTTTCAAAGGAAGTTCATCAACAGGATGCCAATCAATCTCTTCGCAAAATCTCTCATCCTCTTTAGATATTTTTTTTGTTTTTATATACTTATCAAAGATTTCGCGCTTCATCAATTTCTCCCTTGCAACCTCAGACCAGTTTACCCATGAAAATTGCTTTAATTTTACAAAAAGCTTGTCATCCAAAGGAACAGTAATGCTCACCATTTACAATTCACCCTTTCTTTCTAATGCTTCGAATTTTTCAAGTTTTTCTACTTTTTCCTTTATTGCATCCCTAATGACCATTGGCCAGTTAACATCTGGTAATTTATCTAACTTGTATTTAAGCTCTTTTGGTATAGATACAGTAAATCTTTTCATGTTTGATACCTCTTTATTGTGCGTTAATATACGCAAATGCGTTGAAGTATATAAATATTTCGCAAGAAAAGAAGAAAAAGAAAACAATCTTATTTCTTAACAACCCTCTTAAAACCAAGCTTCTCTCCCCAGCCAAAAGGGTCTTTGATCCATTCCTTAAGAAGCTTCACATCCTGCTTTGAGATATATCCTGTATCTTCCGCTTCCCTAACTACTGCATCATACGAATAAGCAGAATCCAAAGCAACACCATTTTCCTCAAATAAGTCAAAAGCTTTCTTCATACCATAACCATAAAGAGTCAAGCAATGCTTTACATCTGCTCCAAGCTTCCTGTAATTATTTATCTCCTTTACACAGCTTCCGCCTGTACTGACAACATCCTCAACAGCTATTACAGACTTATTTTTCAAAGAAACTGGCTTGAGAATATCAGAAATATTTTCATTTATACCTACAACATCATGCAATCCCCCATTTTCCTTAAGTATAGCCCTTACTGCAGGAAGTAAATAATTATTGCCTATATGATAATCAACAAGAAATACCCTCTTGTCTTTTGGGGATACACCTTCAATCTGCTTGCCCATGCCATGCTCTTTTTTCTTAGGTCTTACATAGATAAAAGGAAGCTCCATTTTATTTGCAAGCATGACCCCTGGAACAATGCCATAGGGAGATGTGCTCGCTATCATATCAAAATTATCCCCTAAATCCCCAATCCTTCCAAGAAGATAATTATTGACCTCATCATCAAAACAAAATACCCTACCATTCTCAGGAATAACAACCGGACAATCAAGCAAAGAAGCAAGCCCTACTGCTGGAGCTATGCCTGCAGTCGGTGTTCCGGCAACCATATCATATTCAATATTCTTGCGCTTCACAATATCCTTCAAAGCCTCTGAAGCAAGTTTTCTGTTCTCAAAACTTCCGAGAAGAATCCTGTTGTCATTATATATTGGCATAAAATATTCTGATGCCCACTTGAAAGGATTATTTGGATCAAGCTTTACTGCTGATATGTCAAGCGCTGTTTTTGCAAGTTGTTTTTCATAATTTACCATAGAATTTGATTTAATAACATTCTTTAAATGCTTTTCTATTCTATAATATTTAAACCATAAGATTCTTTCATGAATTTAGGAAATAAACTATGCTTAAAATATTCTTCATCTTCATTATCGATTGCATTCCTATTTTCCCAAGAGAGATAGTCTTTGAAAAACCCTATAGATTTTCAAAGTTTTCAATACGAGAAACCATTATTTATCTGAAGTCAATGCATCAATAACCCCTTGATCAAATTGTTCTGTGTGTTTAACATCATTACCAAGTGGAGAATATCTGACAATATGCCTATCCTTAAATATCATTACTGTTTTTAACTCAGGAGGTAACCTATCATCAAAATATGCACCCAGATATTGATTCTTATCTTTTGAACCCACCTTCTTCCCTAATTCATAAGGAGTATTAGAAGAATAGACTTCACACTGTACTTGACCTCCTAAATCTAATATTGACTTATCTGAATTTACAATTAGTGCTTCAAAAAACGTTGGATTATTATGGTCAGGAAATGTTACTTCACGTTTTACTAAGTATTTTTCAATTGCCATATTAATTGGAAACCACACTTTATTTATAAACTTTTGGGATTATTAAATTTAAGGATTTTAATATTAAAAAATATTGTGAAGCAATAACAAAGCTGTCAAAAGTCCGTGACTGGTGGCATGCTCGGCTTCGCCGAGGGTCACTCCCTATTGAGCATATTTAATACTACTTGATTACACCAGTCACAGACTGGTGGTATAAAATATATTAAAAAAATACATCATCATCAGGATTAAATTCAGGTGAGCAAATCAAAAAATATCTCATTTTTCCTATAATATTATAAGAAGTGTTCTTTGAAATGAATATTAAATCATTAGCAGAAACAGCACTTTCTTGATTGTTAATGACAAATTTTCCATTACCTTCAATTATAAAATAAATCCTATCTTCTTTTAAGCATTTTAATGCTCCATGATCTCCATTGATTTCAATAAGAGACCCACTAAAATCTGAATTTATTTTATATTCATTAATATTCATGACTCCTGCTTTTTTTTGATTTGCATCTTTTCCTTTGATAATCATAATTATAATTAGATTCAGTTTTTATATAAATTTATCTATTAGATTTGGCTCTGAGTAATATTGCTAATAACATTAAAGTCTTAACTGAGCCAGATATCTGTTTAAAAGATTAAAGAATTGTATTTTATTGCAATTTTTTGCAGAAAATCTCTTTTCCAACTCCAGTCTTTCATCTACAGTATTGTGTCTCAAAATCTGATTTGGCACTACAGCAGGGATTGTATTAGAGTATCCATCCCAATTATCATTAATATGAAATCCTAATGCTTTTAGTTTTGAATCCAATGAACAATCTACTAAAATCCATCTATTATTGATTTTACATTCACAGGCCAAGTGCAAAGAGTCTGGCAAATTCTCTGCCTTTTTTCTTATCTGTTTAGGAAGATATTCTGAAAAAGAATTCCAGTTAAATGGGATACTTATTAGCTTAACTTCTAGACCCAGTTTTTGAAACATGTGAGCTAAGATAAAATGTTTTGGAATACAATGAGCCATCTTCTCATCAAAAATTCTGCTGCAATTCCTGACATCATGTATATTAAGATTGATTCCATAAGGAATATTTAATAGATTATTAAAAATATTAATTCTTGCATCAGTTTTACTTACGCCAGCAGTCCATTCAACAAATTTCTCATCAATAACTTCAAGTTGTTTTTTAGCCAGATGATCTTGAAGCATTTTACATCACTTTCTGAATTGCCAGACTATAAACTTTAGTTTTGATATTTGGATCTTTTCTTTTAGCAGTCTCTCTTCTATCAATAATTCTCCAGGGAGTAGTTTCTATTGCTGTTTCAATTTCAATTATTGGCAATGTTTGTTCCCTATAATTAAGATGTTTGAATGTTTGATAAACATATTTGACACTTTCAGAGATTGTTATTTTGCTTAAATAATCTGGATATTCCATATCTGAAACAACTACAAATCCAGTGGGTCTTAGAGAATTAAATGAATCTTCCAAAACCTCTCTTAGTGCTAATTGTTTTCTTGATTGATAACTATCTGATTCTTGCAAGTATAAATCATGCAAATCTTTATTAGATTCCAACTTATAATGGGCAAGTAATTTGCTGATTAATATTTCATGAAGCGATTTTGAGTAAATAACTGCATCAAATGATCCATTAAATGATTTTAGTAAATCAGAAGTATCTCTTAATGATTTTTCAATTCCAACTCTATCTTTAAGCTGCTCATAAAGCGCAGATGGTTCTATACCTAAATAATCAAAATTCCACCCTGCTTGTTTTAATAAGTCTGCAACTAACCCTGTACCTGCGCCAACATCGCATACTTTAACTTTTTTATCTGGTTTCAAAGTCTCAAGCACATCTAATGTGATTGCTTCTAAATCACTCATCTTTGCCCTATAAATCTGATCATATTCTCTTCCAATCTTTGTGAAATCCTGTTCTGACATAATATAATCCTCTGATGATTAGGAAGAAACCGGAATATTTAAATATTATCTCCCCCTTAGAGAGAAGTAACATGGAGATTGATACTAAATTACTGGAAAAAATAGGGATGACTGGAGGAGAAGTTAGGGTTTATATGGCACTATTAGATTTAGGAGTTAGTTCTGTAGGCAAAATTATTGACAAATCACATATAACAAGTTCTAAAGTATATGTAATTCTGGAAAGATTAGAGCAAAAAGGATTAGTTTCGCATATTATCAAAAATAATGTTAAGTATTTTCAAGCCACTGATCCAAAAAGGCTCTTAGATTACATGGATGAGAAGAAGAAAGAACTGGAAAAAGAAACTGAAGAGATTAAGAAAATTATTCCTGAACTTAGTTTGAAAAAGGAAATAGTAAGTGAAATTCAGGAAACAACTATGTATCAGGGATACAAAGGTATTGAAACAGCAATGCTGGATTTTATTGATAATCTAACAAAAGGCGATGAATATCTGGTTTTTGGAGCCAAAGGTCCATTTGGGAAAAAATATGAATTAATGGTTAGGCGGTTTTATATGAAAAAAGCTAAAAAAGAAATTAGAACCAGATTAGTTTATAATAACAAATATAGGAGTATCTCAGATATATTCAAAGGCATTCCTCATACAAAATTAAGATTTATTGAAACAATTACACCCTCAACTATTGTAATATCAAAAGAAAAAATATTGATTATAACTTATAGTGAAGAATCAAGAGCAGTTTTAATCCAGAGTAAACAAATAGCTGAATCTTTTTGGAGTTTTTTTGAGAGTATGTGGTTGGTTGCAAAACCATGATTTCAGAGTATCCATCTCCTATGTTTAGGAAGAGTATCTCTATTTTTGCAAGGATTTGATAAGTACTCAAAAACATTTAAATAGTACTTCAGATTTCTATCAGTACTGCTAATAAAGACCAAAAGGAGGAAAATCAAAATGGCAATTAAAAAGATAGATAAAAACAATTTTCAGGAAGAAATAACTAATTCACAGATTCCAGTGATAATTGACTTCTGGGCATCTTGGTGCGGTCCTTGCCAGATGATGGGCCCAGTATTTGAAGAATTAAGTAATGACTATGAAGGTAAATTAAAATTTGCTAAGATAAGCACAGAAGATGACCCAGAACTTGCAAATCAATTTCAGATACAAGGAATACCTTGTTTAGTCATCACAAAAGAAGGCAAGGAGATTGATAGAATAACTGGCTTTGCGCAAAAGGAGATTTTAAAACAGAAAATTGATGAAATCATGAAGAGCCTAGAATAAAGAATGAATAGCATAAAATGACCTCCTCTGTGGACTAAAGTCCACAGTATCCCATAAAGGTCACTAAGTTGGCCTAGCAAGCAAGACCATGGTGCTCTGCTTGTTGCAGAATATATTGTTCAGTTTCGCTGAATTGATTATAACCAACTGTTACAGCGCAACCACCTCTGCTCCAGAGATGTCCTTGAGGATATCTTAAACGAGCTTTAGGATGGTTGTTAAAGAAATAGTATGATGAAGCGCCTTTAAGAAGTTGAAAAGCTTTTTCATCATCCACACCCTTTGGCAAAGTAACAAGTATATGAATGTGTTCAGGCATAACATTAATTACATGGATTTCAATGTTATGTCTATGAGCAACTTTACGTATACAAGCTTCAATAAGGCTTTTATACTTGAACTTACCAAACATCTTATAACGATATTTGGTCGTAAACTCAAGATGCCAATAATTTATTCCAACCTTATGGTTATAATGTTTTAATTCAACATTCACAAATTCCACTTTCGTTCGCCTCCGCGCGACGAAAAATTTTTACAGCTCACGCTCATCAAATTGCAAAAAATTTGAGTGCACGCGCCAAATTTCGTTGCGCACTCTTATTATAATCACAATGTTAGAAAAACTTTACGGAGGAAACGCAAGGATTGTGCTACGCAATTCCTATACACACTAAAGTGTGTAGTATCCTTGCTCAAGACAATGAAAGAAGGAATTGCTTTAGTATCAATCTTTGTAAATCTTTTTTTAGCAGTAGGTAAACTAATTATTGGATTTCTTACTGGTTCTGTTTCTGTTTTAGCAGAAGGGATTCATTCAGGGATGGATGTATTTTCATCTGGAATTAGTTTTATTGGGATTAAAATTTCAAGAAGACCAGAAGATAAAAAACATCCTTATGGTTATTATAAATATGAAGTTTTATCTGGAACAATTATAACTTTAATGTTATTTTTAACAGGATTATGGATTTTATATAAATCATATAAAGGATTTATTAAACCTGAGATTATTTCATTAAGTTACTTAGCTGTAGGGATTATGATAATTTCTGCTATTGCTAATGAAATAGTAGCTAGACTTAAGATCCATTATGGGAAAAAGGAAAATTCAATAAGTTTACTCTCAGATGGTGTCCACGATAGGGTTGATGTTTATACTTCAATAGCAGTTTTAATAGGATTATTTATAATGCCTTATTGGGCATATATTGATTCAATTTTATCAGCCTTGATTGGAATTTATATTATTAAAGAATCTATTGAATTGGGAAAAGAAGCGACAGATTCTTTACTGGATAAAAAAGCAGATGATGAGATAGAAGATAAAATTAAAAATATTTTAAAAGAGAATGAAATTACACTAGGGAATTTAAAAACCCAGAAAAGAGGTCCAGTAATTTCAGCGAATATAGAAATTGAATTACCTCCAGATTTAAATGTAGAAAAAGCAACAAAAATATCTGAAAAGATAAAAAAAGACTTAATAAAAGAGATTGATGTTCTTGAATATGTAGCAATTCAAATAAAAAGTTATGATGTTACAGATTCATATTTTCAATCTAAAGATGTTGTTTCAAAAATTATTTTTGGAAAAGGTTTTGGATGGTTAAAAAAAGGTAAATTTAAAAGAGAACATTTTGGTGCTCAAGGGAAAGGACCAGGTGGTTATTGTATTTGTCCAAAATGCGGATATACAATAAAACATAATAGAGAAACCCCTTGCTTAAAAATGAAATGTCCAAAGTGTCACATTTCAATGATTAGAAAATGATAGATTTCGCATGTAAACAATTCAACCTGGATGACATTATTAAATGTGGATTAGGTTTAACCAGAACAGAATTAAAGATAATGAAATATTTTCTAGAATATACAAATAAAGAATGCACAACAAATTCTATATCAAAAAAATTAAATCTTAATCTTACAACAATACAAAAAGCTGTTAAAAAATTGTCTGAGAAAGGTATAATTATTAGGCATCAAAGGAATTTAGATAATGGAGGTTATATTTATACCTATGAATGCAATTCAAGATCAAATATCAGGAAGATTATTAAAGAAATTATTCAAAACTGGACTGATAAGGTTGAAGAAAAAATAGATAAGTGGTAAATTTTTCTGATTCGTTTATAGATATTCAATGCCAGAGCTAATATTAACGATCAATTAGTAATAAAAACGACTCAATTTATAAGCTAATGCCCAATCTCCTTAAAATGAACTCCTCCCAAACATAAATGTTGGGTATCGATCTGAGTATTGTCTCTTCTGCGTATAAGAAATATAACCCACCAAAATTTGCAAAGTAAATTTTGATTTATCAATTCAGAAAACTCAATTTAAGATATTTACTTATCTGTTTAATTTCAATATGTTTAATTCCTCCTGTTAGTTGTTTTATATTATTTATTATGGCATTTAATTCTTCTTTATTTTCAACTTCGATATTTAGTTCAAAGTCATACTTACTTATTGCTTCATCAACATAAATGCTATTATCTAATTCTCTTGCAAAAGACAGTAATGTATTATAATTTATATTTTTACTAAATATCAAGTTTATTTTATAATACTCATAACCTATTTTATTAAGATCAATATTTGCGCTATACCCTATAATTATCTCTTTCTTTATTAGAAGTTTCATCCTGTTGATTATAGTTTTTACTGGTTTGTTTAATTCTTTTGAGATTTTTAATGCTGTTTTCCTCCCATTAACAGATAATTGTTTTAGGATGGATAAATCTAATGAATCATAATCGACTGGAACTGATGTTCTTACTATTATTTCTTTTCCTTTATTTTTAGGATTGAGATAATTTCTAGGATAGTATATAGTTCCAACATATGAAAAAATCTGGAAATCCTTGATAAACTCACCATAATTTTCTTTAAACTGCTTAATAAAATTGTTAAAAATATCTATAGATTTAACCCAGGACATAATTATTATTTCTTCATTGTGTTGAGTTATTCCAATAACTGAAGTTTCAGTTCTACTAGTTAGCCAATTTAAAATTTCATCTTCTTTATTTCTAGTTGTCCCTTGTAAAAAAAGATAAGCTCTAAATCCCAAATATCCAAGCTTATAGCTATTAATTATAGCGTGCGTTCCAAGAAGAATTCCTTTTTTCTCAAGTCTTTCCAATCTATAAATAGTAGAACTTTCACTCATTCGAATTATTTTAGCTAGATGTTTTATAGGAATACGTGCATTTTTAGATAATTCATGCAATATCCTTTTATCTTTTGCATCCATTTTTGAATCATTTGCATTATTCTTTATAAATGTTACTAAAAATGCGAAAACCAGAGAGCAATCTTTAATTGTACTCCCTACATCACTTCCAAGTAATAAAGGAGGATGCACAATGAATGAAATACAATTCAGAGAAAATTGCCTAGACCAATATCATCTATTGATGAAAACATGTTCAGGCAAAGTTACCAAATATGTATCTTCAGCATTAGAAGAAATAGTCAATGATTCAGATAGAAGTGAGAGAAGCAAATATCTTGTAAATGCAATTCATAAAAAAAGAGAAAATTCTCCAAGATTAAGAGAGTTTATTATTGAGCAAGCATATATTGCTTCTAAAAATGATAATCAAATAGTAGAAGATATTTATAAGATAGGCTCTGCAATAGAAGTCTATAATTTATCTACGTATTTGATTAATTGGTTTCTTGACAAAAAAGGAGAAGTTAATGACAGAGCTGATGAACAAAGAGTAGTTATTGAAGGTATGAAACTTTATGATAAATCAAAAAAAATGATTAGGAAAACTTCAGTTGAATCCTCTATTAAAGAAAAGATCATAATTGAATTAGAAGAAGTAAATAATAAGATTTATCTTGGACAAGGAGATGATATTGATACATTAAATCTAAGAAATAAAGCGCATAAATTGCCTATAGAAGATTACCTGCCCTTGTATGAGAAAGCTTGCAGAAGAAAATGCGGTTATTTCTTAGGTTTTGTTGCCAGAATTGGAGGTTATTTAGCTAAAGCAAGTGAAAAAAAGATTAAATCTTTAACAGAATTTGGAATCGCATTAGGAACAGGAATACAAATAGTAAATGATGTTGCAGATAATATTCCTGCAAAAAAAGCAGCATCAATAGAACGACCTTATCAGGATCAGTTTTCAGATATAGAAAATGGGTTAATCACAGCATCAGTTTACTCTGCAATTCAACAAAAACCAGAACTTGAAGATTATTTAAATAAAGAACTAAAAAGCAAAGATAAATTAAAGATATATGAAGTTCTGAAAAAAACACAATCATTTGACTTACCTATGTATATGACCAGAAGATTAGGCCAAAAGATTGCAAAAAAAGCGCTAAAAGAAAGTTTTGATAAAGATTCAAGAAAATATCTCAGTCAAATGACAATCATACTCAATAATTCAAGAATTTACAATTATCTAAAAAAACAAAGATATCAAAGAAATACTTCTTTAAAAGATATATATATTAAAATCAAAAACCCAAACAGCAGAGTATAATCTTACATTGGGTTTTTGGTCATAAAAATATACCTTGCAGATTAGGATGAATAAAGAAAAAGATTTTGAAAAAGCATTAGTCGGTTTCAACAAAGATATTGAAAAAGAAATATTAGACGCAACTTCTCCGTTTACATTTCATAGAGTTAATGAAAGTGGGGCATTGAGATTTTTCAAGCTCATTGGATGCAATAATCAAAAAGTTGAGGGATTTGCCAAAATTGTCAAAGATAGGCTTTAAGCGAAATTCCTCGTTGCTTGAATTTAGAAAAAATATGCTCAAAATGCAGTTTTTCGCTATATTTTTTGACTGCTAAAGCAGTTCCAACCGGAAAAGATATATTGTTGTTTGATTTTATAGTATTTGTCCTTAGTTTTGTTTGTGTCATGGTAAACCAAACAATTCTAAGGACTCTTAATTATTTAACTGTCAAACTTGGGCTCAAATAAGAGAGATTGGAAAAATAAAATTAGAAATATCTTGATTCAGAAAAGAATCCAAAACAGTATTGGTCTGGACATTCAGATATCAATTCAACTACAAAAGATTAACTCACTAACATTTCATCTCACAACCCCCTCTTAACATACCCAGTATGCAGCAATTCATGAGCCTTATGCCCGCCTGCATCTCCTAAGAATTCCTCATATACTTTTTTCAAAGCAGGGTTTTCATGCGATTTCCTGAGAGGCAGGTTCCTATCCTCTTCATAGATTGCATTTATCCTTTTTTGCCTGATATCCCATGTTGTTGGGATTGGCTGACCTCCTCCGCCTATGCATCCGCCAGGACATGCCATAACCTCAATAAAATGAAAATCTTTGTATGACTCAATAAGATTGCATGCATTCATCATGCCATGCGCCACTGCAAATTTAACTTCAAGGTCATTCAGAAATATAGACCCTTTCTTTATTCCAGCTACACCCCTTACCTGATCAAATTCTATCTTTGTCAGGCTTTTGCCTGTAGCTGTCTCATAAGCTGTCCTTAGCGCAGCTTCCATCACTCCGCCTGTTGCTCCGAAAATTGCTCCTGCTCCAGTAGATATGCCTAATGGATCATCAAATGTCTCGTCACCAAGCTTACCAAAATCAATATTCTTCATCTTGATAAGCTTAGCGAATTCCCTTGTTGTAAGAACATAATCTACATTACCTTTCAGCTTTTCTCTTGATGCCTCAAACTTCTTTGCAGTGCATGGCATAATGCTGACCATGACAATATCATCTGCGTTTATGCCTGCCTTTTCTGCATAATATGTCTTGACTACTGCTCCAAGCATCTCATGAGGACTCTTGCATGTTGAAAGATGAGGTATAAGATCATGCCTGAAGTGCTCGATATACTTAACCCAGGCTGGACAGCATGATGTAAACATAGGCAGAGGCTTATTGTTTTTGACTCTTTCAAGCAGTTCATTTGCCTCTTCAATTATTGTAAGGTCTGCGCCTGTGTTTGTGTCAAATACTTTATCAAATCCCAAAGCTTTTGCAGCTGCCACCATCTTGCCTTTTACAAGCATGCCAGGCTTATAGCCAAATTCTTCTCCTAATGATGCCCTTATCGCAGGAGCTGTCTGGACAACAACATGTTTCTTAAGATCAGCAAGATGCTGGACTACAATATCAATATGGCTCTGTTCCACAATAGCTTCTACTGGACAGCTGAGTATACATTGCCCGCACTTTATGCAATATACCTCATTCAGGCTCTTTCCAAAATAAGGTGTGACTTTCTCCCTATGACCTCTATGGGCGAAATCTATTGCAGTAATATTCTGCGTATCTCTGCATGCCTGGACACATCTGCCGCAGCTGATGCACTTATTTGGATCCCTTACTACAGCCCTTCCTTTTATGTCTGGAGTATGTTTTTTTACAGGCTCGAATCTGATGTTACCTATTTCTTCTTCTGCAACAATCCTGCACAACTCATGCGTCCTGCTTTCAATAAAACATGCTTTCTGATGGTCTGCCATCATCAGCTCAAGGTTCATGCGCCTTGTTTTTTTCACTTTTTCAGTATCTGTCTCAATAACCATCCCTTCCCATACATGGGTAGAACAAGCTGGCATAAGTTTCCCATTTACTTCAACAAGACATATCCTGCATCTTGCTTCAGGATGGAAATCTTCCTGATAGCATAATGTAGGGATTCTTATTCCTTTTTCTTTTGCGATATCAAGGATTGTCTTTCCTTTTTCACACTCTATCTTTTTTTTGTTCAGCGTGATTTGCATTTTTCTTCAAATTCCTCCCTAAAATGTTTCAATGCAGTTAATAGATGAATTGTTGAGCTTTGCCCAAGCCCGCACAATGAGCTGTCCTTTATCACACAGCACAACTCCTCAAGAAGTGCAATATCTTCCATATTGGCATATCCCAGCGATATCTTCTCCAGCAGCGCAAGAACCCTCATATTGCCTTCTCTGCATGGTGTGCATTTGCCGCATGATTCATATTCAAAGAATTTTGCTATGTTTACTGCAACATCAACTATGCTTTGGCTTTCATCAACAACAATCATTGTGCATGAACCAAGCATGCATCCAGTTGAATTAATTACCTCAGTATCTATCTTATGTTTCTGATTAAAAGGAATACATCCCCCTGCACAGCCGAAATAAATTGCTTTTAGCTTTTTTTCAGGTTTGCCAAACTGCGCAATTGCATTAAAAGATGTCCCTAATGACAGTTCATATACTCCTGGCTTTTTCAGATTCCCTGAAAGAGAAAAAAGCCTAAGGCTTGAATCCCAATCTTTTTTGATTATTGCAAGAGGAACATTTGCAAGAGTCTCTACATTATTGATTACAGTAGGCTTCCCGAACAGACCCTTGACAGCAGGAAAAGGCGGCTTGTAATATGGCTGGCCTCTTTTCCCTTCAATTGAATTTATTATTGCTGTCTCTTCACCGCAGATATAAGCTCCAGCCCCAAGAACAATTTCTATGCTGATGTCTGTATCTGCTTGTTTTATAACTTTTTTTATGATTTTGTTAAGGTCAAATTCAAGATACCTGTATTCTCTTCTTAAATAGATATATGCCTGCTTTGCCCCTACTGTATTACATGCTATCAATATACCTTCAATAAGAGTTTCAGGATTATTTTCGATTATAAATCTGTCCTTGAATGTTCCTGGCTCACCTTCATCAGCATTGCATATGACAAATTTCTCATCTCCTTCAGCATCCAATGCAAATCCCCATTTCTTTCCTGCAGGAAAGCATGCTCCACCACGACCAGTCAGACCCTTATCATTAAGCAATGCAATTACTTCTTCTGGCTTCATAGCATTTGCCTTTTCCCAGGCTTTAAGTTCTGATTTCTCTAGGATCTGCATTTTTGTATGATTACCCTCATCTTTCTTTTTGTTAGATCTGAATACAATTTTCCATTGACAAGCATAGCAGGAGCCTTATCACAGCATCCAATGCATGAGCCTATATGCAGCGAAAACAGCTTGTCATCAGTTGTTTCACCAGATTTTATACCTAGTTCTTTTTCAAGGAATCTGATTATATCAAGCGAACCATTAAGATAGCATGATGGACTATTGCAGATGTGAATTATGTTCTTGCCCTGTGGCTTTGTAGAAAGGAATGAATAAAATGTAGCAACACCATATATCTCAGCCATAGGTATATTTATCTTTTTACTGAGCTGCCTGACAACAGATTCAGAGATATAGCCGTATTTGTCCTGAATTTCAGTCAGGATTGGAAGCAGCAGTTTCTTATTCTCAATTATTTTATCAAGTTTATCAGGCATAAGTGCCTACAGAATAGCGGCATTTAAATAATTTTCTAAAAAAGCAAAACGAAGTTTTTAAATATAAGTTCATTTAATATTAACATATATGTATATCAATATTAACAAACTTGCAAACCTTCAGAGATACAAATGGAGCATAAGACATGAGGCAATAGAAGTTGTGCTATATTCCTTAGCAGGTTTCTTCCTGCCTTTCATGCTGGCGCATCCGCAATGGCTTGTTGGAACTATTGTAAATGCTATGCTTATAAGTGCTGCCATGAGCGTCAAAGGCTACAAATTACTGCCTGTAATTATGCTCCCCTCACTTGGTGTATTGGCTGCTGGATTGATTTTTGGAAGTTTTACCCCATTCTTGATTTATATGATTGCTTTTATTTGGATTGGAAACAGCCTGTTAGTGGGTGCATTCAAGTTCTTGAATATACATAAGAAATGGGATTATTTTTCTGCTTTAATTATTGGGGCTGCTGTTAAATCAATATTCTTATTCATAGCAGCTTTTGTAATGTTTAAATTCGGATTTCTGCCAGTTATATTCCTTAGCGCAATGGGCATTATGCAATGGATAACTGTGATATCCGGAGGAATTCTTGCTTTTGGATTTGAGAAAGTTAAGGCTAAGATTAGCTGAGAGCTAAGAAGTTTTTGATTTAAATATAATCAGATTGTTCTTTAATTGTGCAAGGTTTATATGGTGAGTAGTATTGATATTTCTTTGAAGGCATATTTGTTACTTGGCGAGAGTAACAAAAACCAAACATTTAAATATAAGTTATCCAATACTCATTTAAGATGGTAACAAAATACGGAGTCATAGGAGATATTCATGGAACAGACACACCACTTGATGAGTTAATTGATAAAATAACTAATGACGGTGTAGATGCATGGATTCTTAATGGAGATATAGGTGATAACAAACAGATTATATATAATACTCTTAAAAGAATGGGGGAAACTCAAAAGCCTGTTTATGTACAGCCAGGCAGTCATGAGACTGTACTTGATTATTTTGATGCATTAACTGAAATTAAGAAAGAATATCAAAATATTGTAGATATTGTAACTAGTGATGACCAAATATTTACAAAAGAGGATCACGACTTATTATTTTTACCAGGGACTAATAAGGGGAAGCAATTTATTGAAACTGATACTGCTGAAAGTGGATTATATGTTTTTCTTGGCGATGAATATGTAGAAATTTCACCTTCTGATATTGAGAAAATCAGAGAATTTGGAGGTCTTGAAAATGATCTTGTTTATGTAACAAATCCTAATTCACTGGATGAAATGTTAAAAGATAAAAATCAGAGTAATACTATTGCATTTAATCATGTTCCCAGCAAATTTGATAAAAATACCAGTGTTGATTATTCGCATTTCTATAAACTAATACTCCTTCAACCAGATGAGCAAGGCAATCTAAGTAATCTACAAATAGGAACAGTACCATTAAACCATAAAGAAGAAGTGAAAAATAATGGTTTTAAAATTATTGACAATTCAGAGGAAGAGGATAATCTTAATGCGCAGTTGCAAAAAGCAGCTGATTTATTTAGGAATGACAACTGTTCTCTTTTTGCTATTGAATCAAAAGAAAATTGTGGAAGCAAGTTCCTAAAAGAATGGTATAATAAATATAATATCAATAAGGTCATAAGCAACCACATACCTTATGCTAGCCATAATGCGCATGATATTGAAGAAAATCTTATAGCAGAGAATACTAATACATCAACATTATTCTATAATCCAGGATGCGCTAGTGATAATAAAGCAGGTCTATTGATTGTGGATGGGGAAAAAGTGAATTATAAAAATATAGATTTAAATCAATCATAATCTACTTAATGACTCTTCATTGATTTCTTTTAATTTATCAACTACTTGTATTATTCTTGAAATTAATCCAGGGAGATGAGGAATCTTATTTTGTTCTTCCATAATTTTAACTATCTTCTCTGAAAATCTTTTTACAAGCATAACTAAATTATATTCCTTCTTTATCATCTCTTCATTGCCGATTATGTTTAAATAAAATCTTGATATTTGCCTAGTATCAACATTATATCTTAATTTTTTCAGAAATTCTAAGTCTTTAATTTCACATTTTTCAAGTTTAAACAAAGTATTTACTAATTTTAATAATTTATTTTGAATATTCCTTCCTATATCTATGTAGATTTCCTTATTTCCATCTGATAAATCTTCATAATTCCGTAGGTTCATTTGTTCTAATTTTTCTTGAAATTCTATTAATTCTTTTTTAATTGTTTCTATTTCTTCCAATTTCTCTTTTTCAAGGTCTTCTAACCTTTTGAGGTATTCTTTTCTTCTTTTTATTAGTTCTGCACTAGATAACCTTGATCTAACTGGAATACCTCCAATAGAACCTCTTGAAGTTAGTTCATCTTCCAACTTCTCATCAGCCTTTGCCCTATTATCATCTGCTTTTTTTTTATATGCTTTTTTCTCCTCTGGAGTCTTTGCAACTGCGGCCTTTTCTCTTACTTCATCAGCTTCTTGCCTTAATCTTTCAACTCCTTTTTCAACAATTTCTCTTTTTTTCTTTTCTTTCTTCTTCAGATATTCTTGGCTATCACTCAAACCCATATCCCCATCTGCTTTTGCCCCTCCTCCACCAGTTATAAGCCCAAACATCTCTTTCACAGCTATAAACACTGCCAAAATTACACCTATAGAAAGCAGAGCCTCTAGAAATGGGACTTTTTGAATTATCCAGCTGTAGAAGCTTGGCACTATTGCAGTCATTGAAAAGAAGATAAGAAGGAATGCAAATGCTCCTGCTCCTGGGGCGCTATCACCCATGTCTTTGATAAGTTTAAAGAACATCATGCCAAGCACAAACAAAAATAATAATCCTGCCAAAGGCGCTAAATCACCTATGCTAAATCCCCATCTCATTCCAAAGAATGACATCCCTATCGCAAGAGCAATGCCTAACATGATAGTAATGGGTCTCTGCGTCTTTGCATCAAATCTTTTTGCTAACGCAAAACGCGTAACTGATATGAAGAAAATAAGATAAAGGACAAAATCTATGAATTGTGAAGCACTCTGATATGTTCCTGCTATATTCCAGCCAAAAAAAGGCTCTAATAATCTGTCCAATATGTTAGATGCAAACGCCATAGTTTTAGCCAATTATTTTTTAGGAAATGACTTTTGGAATATTTTTATCTTCTCTTCGTCATCCGGTGATCCTGCCTTCTCTAATACCTTTAACTCTTTATTTAAGTCTCTGATTTTATTATGGAAACCATTATATTGTTTGTCTATTTTGTATAGTTTATTCATCTTTTCGAAAAAAATATCTTGTTTTGTCTTATATGTCTCATGCAATTTCTGAATCTCTGCTTTAAGCACTTTTTTTTGAGCAGAGGCTGTTTGGGGCAACTTCAGAACTCTTTTTTTGTATTTTTTTCCTTTGATTATACCATCAATTTCTTTTACTAATTCTTCAAGCTCTTTGAATTTATTTGTCTCTTCAACTGCTTTGTCAATTGCTTTTTCCATATTTTTCTTTTTTTCTGTTTCTATCTTTAAGGTTTTAACGACCTTTTTCTCTTCATCTTTCACTTCTTTAATATTCTTTTGAATAACTTTTGATTTATTTTCTAATTCAGATTTTTTATTTTTATCTTTCTCAGTTTGAAGTAATCTTGAAATATCTTTTAATTCATTTTTAAGTTCTGTTATTAGCATTTTAGACTGATTAATCTTTTCATTTAATCTTGCATTTGTTTCATTTGATTCTCTAATTTGATTTCTTAGATTATTTTTCTCTTCATCGATAAAAGAAGTTAATTCTATAATGATATGTGATAATTCTGTCAAATACTGTTGAACTTTTTGATTATAATCAGTCAGTTTCTGTTCTGCTTCTGCTACTCTTTTATCATTTCCAAATCTATCCATCTCACGGAAGGTTTGGATTGAATTATTTATTCTGTTAATCTCTTGATTAATTGATCGTATACGATTATATTCATTACTTAATAATCTCAATCTTTCCTGTTTCTCTTTCTGAAGATATTCATCTTTTTCCCATAACTTATCACTAATATCTCCTAGATTATTTATATCAGTTTCTATTCTGCTTATTGCTGCTTTGGTGTTTCTTATCTCTTGTTCTTTAGCTGCAATCTTCTGCCGCCTCTTTTCCTTCCATGAATCAAGTGTGCCTTTGACTCCTGAGGCGCCTTTCTTAGTAATATCCCACAATTTTTTGCCTGCTCCAGTTGTCTGACCTCCTGTGATAGGCACAATAGACCAAAGACCTTTAAGTATGCCAAATATAGAAATAATCACGCCAATATAAAGAATGCCTTCAAAGAATGGAACTTTATCATACAACCAGGTAAGATATTTTGATGCAGTTGCGCTCAGAATCCCATAAAGCAGAAGATAAGCCCATGCTCCTGCACTTGCACTTCCTGCTCCAAATCCCTTGATGACATTGAACGCTATCATTGCGATGACCGCGAATAATATAAGGCCAGCAAGAGGGGCAAGCTTCCCAAGGTTAAAATCAAACATCCTTTCAAAAACAGACATACCTACGGCAAGCACAATTGCTATAACAACACTAAGACTTTTTGCAGTCGCTCCTTCAAATCGTTTTGATATAGCGTATCTTGTAATGTATAGAAAAATGAATATGTATAATACGAAATCAATAAATGAAGCAGCCTGCTGATATGTTGCTGCGATATTCCAGCCAAAGAATGGTTCAAGCAAGACTTTTAGCCAGTTCTTTTGCGCAGCAAATACAATAGAAGATAATATACTAAATACAATAGGGAATATTAACAACTGCTTCTTTCTCATAAGGTCACCATGATATACAATTTATATTAAGACTATATAAATATTACGGCTTTGATTCTGCCTGAGCAATCCTCTCATGCTCTTTTGCCATCTCTTCGTATCTTTTTGCAAGTCCCATATGTTTTGCAAGTTTTGCCGCTTTTTTGAGTTTTATTTCTGTCATTGCTTCAAAATGAGCTGCCACTCTTCTGATATAATCATCCTCTTTTATGCCATGCTTCGCATGCTTCCTCATCTTATCATCCATCTTTTCAATCGCTTCAAGAACAGGGATATTTGCTGCATTCAGCCTGCCGTCTTGTTCAAGCATGAGAAGAAAGCTATATGCAAGTTTCTTTATATTATCATCTGCGCTGAAGATTACCTCCAGAATCTCTTTATCTGCATTTGTATCGCCTGCCTGACGATTCTTCATCTTTTCTTTCATAGAATTGGCTGCTGCTCCTAGTTTAGAGATCATCTCTCCAGGATTTGATTTGGTTGCTGATATCATAATAACATACAAAATAAAATCACACATATATAAACATTTCGCATTACTTATTGATTTGATTTTGAAAAAATCAAATCACAAAATAATAAGGTTTAAATACTTCTTACTTAAAAGATAAAAATAAGAGGTGATATTCATGAAGTTATTCAAACAAAAAAAAGGAATTATCCTTCATCCATTTACATGGATTGTGTTTGCATTTATACTTGGCATGATATTAATGTATATTATAATGAAAGGAATATTAAAAGTTCCTTATATTAGCTGTTAAAATGATGTTCAATTCAAAAAAAGGAGTGATAACAAGCCCAATAGGATTCGGATTTGTTATAGGAATTATTATAGGATTAATATTAGGTGGATTTCTGACATATATGATAATGTCAGGCAATTGGAAGATACCTTTTATCGGAGGATGAATAAAAATGGCAGATGTAGCAGATAAAGCAAGATTAATAGCTTTAGAGACAAAGAAAAAGCTTATTGGAGATTTTATGAGGAGAAGACAGGAATTCCAAAAAGTAAGGGATCTTGAAAAAAATATCGCTAATGTAAAAAAATATCTTAAAGATCTTGATAAAGCAATAGAAGCAGGAAACTCAAGAGATGTAGAAAAAGACGAAAAAGAATTAGTCAACGTGATGGACAATGCATTAGAATCTTTAGGTTTGGTTTTAGTTGATATGATTTATGATGCGCATTTGCTAAAAGAATCTCTTATATTAATGGAAAGAGAAGAAAAGAAATTAAAAAACTTGAAAGCACCTACGGAAATGACTAAATTTCTCGAATTAAAACATGCTGAAGCTTTAAAAAAGATTGATGATACATTAAGAAATGTAGCATCCCTTACGTCAGCACTAGCAACAAGCGAAGAATAAATATTATTCTTTATTTTTTTAAACTTCTACTCAATTTTAGCACCTGAACCATAAAAATTTAGATTATATCAACGAAAAAAGTGGTACAAAAAAATGTTGAGAAAAAATAACTAAGAAAAAGTACCAAACCATTATTTTATGTTTACAATAATTTTTTTAGTGTTAATACTATGATTTTAACAAAAAATCAAATATTGCCCCTGGGCAGTGATAACTAAACAGAAACATTTAAATACTCTTTATCACTTCCTATGGGATATGAGTCAAAATCATGCATCTTTAGAGTCTAGTGTTGAAGAATCTTATTCTAGCTTGAACTCTAAGCAAAAATCTAGAATATTAGATAAAATTGAAAGGGAACGGAGAAAACGAATAGTTAGTCAATTGTATATAGAGGGTTGGCAAACTAAAAATAAGAATATACAAGAAATGCTTGTAGAATCCTTAGATGCGCTCATAAAATTTAATCCCAAATTAGCTTTGGGTTTTTATGTTGGTTCTTCTAAAGAACAATATCTTTCTGGTATCAATGAATATGCAGTCTCTTCTCTCTTGAAATGTGATGATGAATCCTTATCATATATGTACAATAAATTAATGGTATTGGCAGATAAGCCAAACATAAAGGATAAAAATAATTTATTTGTGAGGTCTCTTAGCCCTTTTTTATGTGGTGCTCATAGATATTTTATTAAAAATGAATCTATGTTGGATAAAAAATATAGGCATAAGATATCTAAAAAAATATTTAATATGCTTTTTTCAGACCCTGATTTAACAGGAGATGTAGTGCCTGGAAGGCAGTATTTAATTAAATCCCTGAAAGATACTTATGCTTCAAATCCTAAATTGACAAAAGATTTAATCTCTATGGCAATATCTCATGAAGATTACTTAGATTATGAAAATAATTTACATGAAGTAGTTAAATCTTTGATTCCAAAAGATTTCGAATTAGCTAAACAAGTTATTGATAAGACAATTATTTATACGAAAACATTTTCAAAGAATAAATTAAGTGAAAGAGAATTAGGAGAAATTCTGAATAGATTAGCTAAGTATCAACCCACATATTTAGAGACTTTATTTGAGAATGTAATGAAAAATGGTGGGAAAACTATTGATGAGGATATAAAATCTTCATTTTATGGTCATCTTGATGCTTTAATTAAAGTAAATCCTAAAACTGCAGTTACTTATTTTGAAGATGGTTTAACAGGGAATTTTGGTATGGAAAAGGACACTCTTAGTTCCTTCTCTGCTATTTCTAATATCTGCCCTGGAAAGGCTTTTGAGTATTATAAAAATGGAATTGAAGATATATCTGAAGGCGAAAGTTGTTTTCAGAAGCACATAAGATATTTAATTAGTACTAAAATAGATTATCTTAATTTTCAGACTAATAATGAATTAGAACAATTATATTTGGCAGGAATGGCCAATAATGATTCTAGTGTTAGAAGAGGCACTGCTAATTCATTAGGCAAGTTATTTGAAATAAATCCTATATTAGCATCAAAATTATTTTATAAAGCTATTAAAGATCCTGAGGAAGATGTTAACTTAAGTGTTTTAGAAGTATTTCCACAATTATTCCAAGCCAATAAAAAGTTTGCAAAGAAGTTATTTAAAAAATTATGGGGTAATGGAAATGCTAAGATAAAACAGAATATGATTAATTATTTGCCTAATCTTTATGAGCAAGATTCTATAACTGCAAATAAATATTATTGGGAATTGATGGGGGATGAAGTTATGGAACCTGATAAGAGTAAATTTAATCAATGTTTTGGCAAATTAGCATATATTAATCCAACTTTGTTTTTAGAACTATATAACAAAGGAATCCAGTCTTATAAGAAAGATTCATTTAGAAAAAAAATTAATGCTATGCATTCTATTCGTGAAATTGCAAAATCAATAAGATACCTTGCCGAAACAGTCAACACCCCTGAAATAAAACCAATCGAAGATGAAGGATATGAATTTATTAAAAGTTATCTTGATTCTAAATACTCCCAGAATAAAACTGAAGAGCAAATCATCTCTGAATTGACAGAATTGGTCCATAATAAACATGTGAACTATAAAAATTTAAATCAAATTTTAAAAGAAAATAAATGTATATCATCTGAAGAACTCAAAGAATGTTCACTGATTGAAATTGATGATTATGATATCCTTCATAAGTTCACAAATGGAGGGTGGAGTAATATTTATTTAATAAGAGATCAGGATGAAACTGAAGATGATTTTATTAAAATTTTAAAGTTACCTTCAAAAAATTTAGATAATGATAATGTTGATAAAATAATTAAGAAATATGGCTCTATCGATAAAGCTCTTAATGAAATTAGTAAGGAAGAAAAAAGAATAAACAGCAAAACAATTTCAAGGTCTAGAGATGACTTTAAGAATTATCAATATAGACCATTACCACAATTTTTAGGCAGCCAAAGAATGAAATTAAATGATAAAGAATCACTTGGTTTAATATCTGAATATATTGAAGGAAAAACATTTGAACAATATTTCACTCAAGAACGACCAGAAGAAGAAATAATTGAAGTTTTTGCCAAAACTGCATATTCTTTAAATTATATCCATACAAAAGGATTTACACATAATGATATTAAAAAAGATAATGTTATTGTTGCCAGAAATGGGTTGGTATTTCTTTTGGACTTAGCATTTTCAAGATTTAAAGAATCTCAAAGTACTATCAAAGGAGTAAGAGAATATACTGCTCCGGAAAGGATTCTTGGTGGAGAATCTCCTACCAAGAAAGCAGACCAGTATAGCTTTGGCGTGTTACTTTATGAATCTTTGACTGGACAAAAACCCATTAGTTATCAGGATATACAAGGAGATAAGACTAAATTCGCAGAGGGGGTTTATGAAGGAGAATTAAGAGCTAAGAGTCTTCAGGATATAAAACCAGAGATAAATCCTCATTTAGCAAGCGTTATTATGAAATGCCTGGAATATAATCCTAAAAAAAGATATGATTCTATGCAGCAGGTTGAAGATGAATTAGTTGCTTTGAAAAACAAGATTTAGAGATAAATGCCAAAATAAGGACCAGTCATATCATATACTCTTCTAATAATATTAGCAAGATGGTGGATTACAACAGAATCTAGGTGTTTTGTTTGTTTTAATACATCATATAAATCTTTATATAAATATTGATCTTTAAGTGTTGTAATATTTTTAATCATCTTATTATCTTTCTTATAAAATCCATCAAAATATAACCTTAATAATTGATTTGTATTCTTAAAATAATCCAATGTTTTTTTTGATAATTGATTTGTTGTATGTTTAGACAAATAACGATAGATATATTTATATTCATTAGCAATCTTTTCTAAACTCCAGAGAATAAGATAAGCAAATGAATTTGAGTCAAGATTCTTTTTTGCCTTATTAGTTAATCTTTTGCAGAAATTCGTAAATTTTGTTATAT
Organism: Nanobdellota archaeon; assembly: GCA_034723595.1. Lineage (GTDB taxonomy): Archaea > Nanobdellota > Nanobdellia > Woesearchaeales > JAGLGH01 > JAGLGH01. The sequence continues at coordinate 28,626 of JAYEPB010000078.1, read as the reverse complement.
TATCTTTCATTTGTCGAATTTCTTCATAGTTTTTTAATTTTTTATTATTAATATCCTCAAGACATATTTCTCCCATTGTTAAAGTCATAAAGAATGATTTCTTTAACATAGACTCAAATTCTGTTTCTAGCCCTGACGCAACATTTTTAATAATACAATAGCCTTGACCTTGTTCAACTATCTCATATCCTAATAATCCATCAACAACTTTTTGAATTGTTACAATTACATTTGGTTCTTCAAATTTTAAATTAATTACATCATATCCTTTCTTATAGGAATTGCTAATAATACTCCTAATGTATGAAATTGTTCCAGGATCAATAACAAATTCACATTCATTTAATTTTAAATATTTTTCAGTTGAGATAGCTAATGAACTTCCCTCCTCCTCAATCTCAAGTTCATCCCCTTGCTTTATGTCAAACTTTTTTGCCCATTTTGAAGGTAGGCTTATTGTCAATGTTGCTGAGCCGTGTCGTACTACTTTTCGCTTCATAAAAGGGTGTAATTCCTTGCGCATATATAAACTTTTCTAAAATATGTGGATATATGTACTAATATACACAATGTGTTAACAAAGTATATATGGTAGGCTAGAACTAAGTATACTTATTTCCGAATAAAACGAAAATAATTAAGTGAGGCACAAAAAATGGTTAAAAACAAAGACATAGAAATCGTATCAAGATTAAGAAACAACGCAAGGGAATCTTTGACAAAAATGTCAAGGAAAACAGGGGTGCCTGTGTCAACATTATTTGATAAATTAAAGGGTTTTGAGAATGATTTGATAGTAAAGCACACCTGCCTAATAGATTTTAATAAGATTGGCTACAATACACAAGCAAAAATCATACTTAAAGTTGCTAAGGAAAATAAAAAGGAATGTGGGGAATATCTAAATAAATGCCCAAATATCAATTCATTGTTTAAAATTAACAGTGGCTATGATTACTTAATTGAAGCAGTATTCACTAATATAAAAGAGATTGAAGAGTTTATAGAAGCATTGGAAGAAAGATTTGATATCATAGAAAAGCAGACATTTTACATAATTGAAGAAATGAAAAGAGAAGATTTTTTATCAAATAATATTCAAGATTTTACATTCACAGATTAATCTAAGATATTACAAAGTTTTTTAAATCTTTATTTACAATCCCATTAAAATATCTATAATCCTCTTCATCTTTGCTCTACTAATCTCTTTCTACCTACTTGCAAGAGTATACGACAACTACTTTATTGGATCATTAGATAAGATAGCAAAAAAGCTTAAGCTATCATCTGATGCTGCTGGAGCTACATTGATGGCAATAGGTTCAAGCGCGCCTGAGTTGTTCGTTGCAATTCTTGCTTTGCTTAAGCCTGGAGATCATGCAGCTATAGGCATAGGCACGATTGTTGGATCAGCTCTATTTAATATTCTGGTAATCATAGGTGCTGCTGCTATTGTTCGAAAAGCTGTATTATCATGGCAGCCAGTGATTAGAGATACATTATTTTATTCAATTTCCATAATAATCCTCTTATTTGTTTTTAGAGATGGACAGATAGTCCTAAACGAAGCTATGATATTCATAATCATCTACATAACCTATATTATTGCAGTCATAAACTGGAAAAAACTATTCCCATATAAAAATAATGATATAATCCAGAAAGTAGAAAATAAGATAAAAGAGAGTAAAGGCAAAAGATGGAAAAAGATTGCCAAACCATTGGATCTTCTTTTAGACAAACTTTTCCCATCATCCAAACATTATTATTTTGTATTTCTCATATCAATTGCAGTTATTGCAGGTCTTAGTTGGATATTAGTTGAAAGCGCAATTAACATATCCCATATCCTTGGCATTCCAGAAGTTATCATTGCCTTGACAATCCTTGCTGCTGGCACTTCTATCCCTGATCTAATCTCATCAGTAATTGTTGCAAAGCAAGGTAGAGGAGGCATGGCAATAAGCAATGCAATAGGCTCTAATATCTTTGATATTCTAATATGTCTTGGCGTGCCATGGGTTTTGATATTATCCCTCTCAAAATCTTCTATCCCTGTGAGCACTGCAAATATCTTCAGCTCAGTAATACTTCTTTTTGCTACTGTTTTTGTAATCTTTTTCCTATTGCTTGCCCATAAATGGAAAATCGGCAGAAGAGCTGGCTATTTCCTGATTGGATTGTATGCTGCATACTTGGTTTGGGCTATTAATCTGGTGTTATAAGATTCCCATTGAACATCTTTTTTAAATCTCTTATTGTTGATTCATATGTTCTTTGCGTTTTATCAACAATCTTATCTATATCCCTAATTGTAGAATCATATATTGTATGTTCTGGTTTATGGATGCTAGAATAATCTTCAGTTTTTTCAATAGTTTCTACTTCCTTTTGCAATACATAAGTTGATTGAGGATTAACAATCCCATAAATCCCAAGAGAAGTTATTGAGAATATTAATCCCGCGGCAAAGATATTGATTAGTCTCTTCCCTTTGCGACTTGATGCAAGACCATAAGTTTTTCTTGCAGTCTTATTGTCACTTTGTTTTAAACTACCCATATAATCACTGCTGAAATCATTTATAGGAGGAAGATTTGACAAATTTTGCTCAAAACTCATAGTCTTATTGCCTTTTTGAATTATATTATATTTATCATTCTCTAGATAACTAGAAAAAACACTTGCGCCAATAATCTCTTTTGAAGGGAGATAATTAGAAACCAACAATCCAGCTTCTGCATATTTATAACTAAGACCTCTCTTTAGCTTTTGAGAAATTGTATACTTATTTTTCTTAATAAGTTTATCGACTAAATTACTAAGCTCATTGCTTTTCTGAATCACATAATCAGGTATCCCAAACTCTTTTTTCACCAATAAAATCTGATCAGCTAAGCTTTTTGCCTCATCTTTCAACCCTACCAATGATTCTTTATCTCTCTCACCAAAAAGTCCAGATAGACCAGTATATTTACCAGCCTTCTCAATCAATATATCACAGCTATGATTCAAATATTGCTTGATTGAACTGATCTCCAGATTTACTGCATCTTTAAACCTTTTTGATTCATTGATATAATCCTGCTTAGCAGTATCTAAATCACTAAACTTTGTTTCTGATATATCTGCATTATTCAATATGTTTTTTTCTTTATTTATTAATGATACTAAATCAGCAATATCATCTACCCCTTTATCTTCTATCAGCTGCCTTTCTCTTTTGATTATTGCGCAATTCTTCACAAATCCCTTTTTTAATACATTATAACTTTTAAGCTTATTTTGCTGGGCAGAAAGCTGAGAATATTTCTTATTAAATTTAGCAGGAGTTATGCCTGCTGCTTTATATTTATTTTTAATCTTATTCAACTGCCTGGAAGCATTATCTGTCTTTTCAATAGCCAAATCCAGGTCTGTCATTCTGGATATATTGAAATTAATCTTTTTATATTCCTTTTCAAGGTATATATTTAATTCTTTATCCAACCAGCTGCTTGTACGTCTCTTTAAATTATTATACCTGCCTTTTACGGCATTTATCTTTTTTATTAGTTTTGGATTCTTTGATATTATTTTATAATCAATACTGGAATCTGTGACTTCCTGATTTATCTTCTTGATTTGTTTTATAGCAGTCAGAGTAAAATCAGATGGAAGATTATTTAATATCTGATATGAAGATTTTAGGTTAGAATCTGATTTTGAGAGGGCTGATAGTTCTGTTGAATACTTTGCAGCTATAATCGCATTTTTCTCAACGCAATCTTTTTTATCAATAACAAACTCTAAATCACTATACTTCTGAGTACCAGAAATTCTATCAATCAACAGTAATGCCTTTAAATCATCTTTTGACTTTAATCCAGTTATAATTTCCAAAGATTCTTCATTTTTAATCAAATCAAGATAAGAATCTATCGCTAAGGTCATTTGGATATTTATTTTAGGGATCATTAAGATTTTCTTACTCTTTGATTTATTCACTTGATTCTCATCTACTTTTGATAATTTTGAGATTACCTCATTAAGATTATAAATCTTATTCTTCTCTTCAGAAGATATAAATTTATACAAAAAATCATTAATAATCAAATCATCAATAGCAAGATTTTTATCAGGAATATTATCTAAAAAATACACTGCAAGAAGATTATTCGATAGACTATTTTGATTAACATTATTTACATTAATTCTTTTATTTTCATTCGCTAATATTTGTTCTATTTTTCTTCTTATCATAAGGGACTGCCCATTTTAATTAAAAAACATCAATACCCTCTCATCAAGATCAATTATTTTTGACATTTTCTCGTTGGTGCTTAACTCCTTTTAGTTTGACCTGATTCTTGATATATTTTTTACATTTCATAACAATTGATCTCAATGAACTATTTTTATTTTTTAAATCATGATATTTATCCTGTAAATAGTTATAATCTTTAACAATTGTTCCATACTTTTCAAAAAGACTCTTATATTTTGATTCTTGTTTCCTAATCAGACCTATAAGACTACTTTTATCTAAAGAATTATAATCAGGACTATGCTCTTCTAAAATAGAGGATATATCATTATCCATAGGAGAGTTTTGCTCAAGTGTTCTTTTTTCATAAATATCTCTAAGTTTACCTAAACCTTTAAGATTAACTCTATCCAGAATCATTTCATCTATATCTTCCATCTCTTTTTTAGTTAATGGATCACTCTTAATTACTTCAATCTCCACATCATCATTAAGATGGAATTTCGTATTTTTTTTATTACCAAATTTTGTATAATCTAAAGCTACTCCTGCAAAAGGCAGAATATTAGTTTCCCACATATATTTGTTAAATACCAAACTAGGTGTATAATAAACATCATGCAATAATTGGTCATCGCCTTCTTCATCGTCTAAAAGATCAATCTTTTTAGAAAGTCCATATGATGCGACAAATTTTTGAAGGTTTTTTCTATCTTTACGAGAATGGAATGTGTCTATTGAACCATGAGAATGACTCCACCCCAAAATTCTTTTTTCTAAATTATCTGTTATATCATACGAAGTACGAATTTTACCGAATGGGCTGATTTTACAATAATCAGGTTCTACAGTTTGATCAATGCCTATATAAAAATCATCTACGATAGGTTCTTTATTGGAGTTATCACCAATCATATACATATATATTTCATAATCTGAATCCGCAAATTCACAAACTCTTTTTGATATATACTTCCCTTTATCTAAAGCTTTTTGCGTTATCTTAACTTTACTGAATTCAGGATAAACATAATTATTCCCTTCATAGTTTTCTACTCTTTTTTTTATTTCTCTTTGATAATGAGATTTGATCATATTATTTATCTTTGGCACAAATTTTTCTTTATAATAATCACTTTCTTCAAATCTTCTAATATATCCTTCTACATCGAAATTTTCGACAAACTGTTTGAATTTTTCTGAAATCATTTTTCTGCCTCGCAATTTTTTAAATATCCTCTAAACATTGTTTTTGATATACGCTCGCCCCCATTAGAATTATATTTAAAATATCCTTCTAGAGGTTTTTGTTTATATTTATCATAAAGAACTCTCAATCCCTCTCCAACCATAGCACTTCCTATAATTATATTAGGGATAACTACACTGGGGTTTGTTGTGTCAATACAACTATTGCCATTTTGTTGAATCCAATTCTTCCTTCTTTCATTACGCTGTTCAATCCGATAATCATAATCAAATTGACAATCCAAGCATCTTTTTTTTCTGGGGTCATAAACAGCTATTTGACCTTTTAAAGCATCTGTTGCTCCATCAACTAAAGGAATGGAATTTCGCACGCAAAATTGATTAATAAGTTTCCTTGCTTCAAGATTATCTACACAACCAAATACTAAATCGTATTTTTCATCAGGATTGTTCTTTGAAAAAATATCGCCATCCCCTGAATCAAGCATCTTTATAAAATAATCTGATTTGATAGCTGGGTTGAATTCTTTTATTCTTTCACTCAACACTTTTGCCTTATCTTTTTTTATTCTATCATAGAATGCAAACTGCCTATTTAGATTATGATCTTTAATTACATCTCCATCAAGAACATCAATCTTCCCTACGCCAATAAGTGAGAGATTTAATGCAACATAATTACCGATAGCACCTGCCCCAATCAAAAGAGCTTTAACATCTCTAGGATAGCTGAATGGATTTGAATTAACTTCTGAATCTAATGAAACTCTAGAATCTGAATATAAATTATATATTATTCTTTCTCCAGATTTAAGAGGATTATCAGATTCTTTATTATTCAGATTTATTGCATGCTTTCTTAATTCTTCTGCTGCAAGACCTGCTATAACCCCGCAAGGAATTGGTCCTTGTTCTGTATCGCAGAATTCCTTGAGGATTATAGATTCTAAAAGGTCATTATCTTTTTTGCATCTATCTTTTGGATTAAATTCAGTAATTATTGCTTTATTTTCATCAGCGCATATATTGATAAAGGGAATATCATATTTTAGGCTATATGACAATGCTTCTCTTTTTGATATAACATTATTTGTAGTATCAAATATTATTGAAGGCTTGAAATCATATAACCATGCTTCCCGAAATTTAGAATGTCTATACATTAATGATATATTATCATTTATTTTTTCTACTATCTTTTTTATTTGTTTTCCACGCTTATTTCCTATAAAAATGTCATTTTGATATTCTTTTTTATAAAGAAAGTTAGATCTATCTTCTCTGCCTATTCTCTGATTATCCATAAGCATAATATTGCCTACTCCAAGTCCTGCCAAATTTACTAACAACATTTGGGAAAGAACATCTGACCCTAGAACTAATGGTTTACTTTTTCTTATTTTTTCCTGACCATCTTGCCCCCACCCATCAATTCTTACTTGCCTATCATCCTGAATATATGAAATCATTTTTTTCACATCCCCTCAGAATAGATTAGATTATTCTGATTGTTTTGGAGATAGTTTACCATATAACTCTCAAGATTATCTGTATTAATCCTCGTAATTGATCTGATATTGCTTTTTTTTGGGTTAATATTTTCCTTCCAAAGATCATTATCAACAATCCTTATACCTGTAGACAAAGCTGCTGATTTACCTCCCCTTATGTATTCTTCTGGGAATTTTGAAGGACTAAGCTTTTTGACGGGAGAAACTCTTGACCCATTATACCCATACTCAATTATCTTTTTTGCAACATTCAAAGCTACTGCGACATTTCTCGCAAAACCATCCAGATAATCAACATTAAAATTTTCAAAATTAACACCCTCTCTTTCATATCTATCTTTTTTATAACCCTTATCACAAATTTTCAACCAATCCCATACAAAAGGGTGGTGATATTCTTTTGTAAGAACTTCTGGTTTATTAGTAATTTTAATTTGATTCCTAGATACTGCTAGAGAAGTACCTATCTTAACAGTATCAAACTGATAATAATTATCATCTTTCTTCATGATATATGGATCTAATTTAATATAAATATCATATATATCCTGAGAATTATTTTTCCCTCGAGCCTTAAACCCAATTGTGCAATTGAACATCTCTGCTCGTCTTTCCCTTTCTTTTAATTCATTAAACTGATTTTCTTGATTAATTAGTATATCAAGTTCAGTTTTCGCTTTTTTAAATTCGCTTAATTGATTTATATAGTTACTAGATTCCTTTTGAATCACAGATGTTATGCTCTTTGAGATAATCTTTTTGTAATCTAAAATAAATCTATCAAATGTTTGGGACTCACAAATCTTATATTTATGATTTTTTATTTGGACATAATTATTTGTTATAGAATTTTCTTTCCTTAGGGAATAAGCCCTTTGACCAAGAACCATCATAGAAATAGAATTTAGGTATCTGGCAAAAGGTGTTTTCCCAAAAGCAGCATAATCTAATGACGATGATAATCCCATTGTTTTATTGATTGCAGATAATTTTAAATTTGAAGCTACAGTTTTGGATTTGTTATTCTTATTTCCATTAGAATTAGAGACATTACAGAGATTACAAAATTTATCAAAGATATCTAATACAATTAATTTTTCAATTGAATTGTTTTGTGTTTCTTGGAATAGATTCTTTTGAGAATCTATGTTGATTTTTAATCTTTCAAGTTTTTCAATATAATTATGCTGAATATAATCACTTACTAAGTTCTCAATAGAATCCCTACTATGATTAAGATATTCTTCCTGTAATGTGTCAATATCTTCAGATTGGAATAGATTAAAATCTCTATTTGCATAGAATAATTTATTTAGACTATTTTGACTGGTTGGACAATGTAAAGTGTAAATCATTCCTTGATGTATAAGGAATGACTCATCACTTTCTCTAAAATTTTCAAGAAATACTTTAGGAATTTGAGATATCATTACAAATACCTCATTGATCCTCCTTCACTAAGATCAGCTATAATCAATTCAATTCCATTATACTTATATTCATTTCCATCTTCACCAATCTCATTCATCGGTTTTATAAACCTATCACTATAATCTCCAAGAACCTTATGAAGTGGACATGGAACAAATTGCTTATTTCTATCTATTGCGCAGAGACCAATCTCAATTTTAGGTTCGCTTTTGCTCTGATCATAAAGATCTTTCCAGGTTTGTGCAAAATTTGTCTCATCATCATTATATCCTGAATTTAATTCATCAACTCCTGGATTAAGAATATAATCCAATAATGTTCCAAAATTTTCATTTAGATAAGATTCATCTACTGTTTTTACAAGTCTCATATCTTTATTTCTATTTGAGTCATCACCCAACATTGCTACAAATGGTTTTGTCATTTTATTTTCCTCCCCAACTTTTGTTGGGATTTTTGTTAATCATCCAAAACCTACTTCCTTTAAAATAGATTACGGTAAAAAAACACTCGATTTTCCGACGATATCGGAAGAACTTTGGATTCGGAAAATTTGCGAGAAAATTTGAGGTAAATATATTAAAAGGAACTGATTTATAATTTTTAAAATGATAAATAACAAGGATGAATCTGAAATCTACAAACAGAAATGGAGGTATATGAATTATCTTGACATTAGACTTAGTAGACTTCCTGCTTGGATTATGAGCAAGGAGATTGGAATCTTTAATTATTCAAATGTTCCAGATTATTGTGTTGAACCAGTTAAACAAGGCTTATTTGAATTAATTCACGAACTCAATATGGATTTTAAAGTAAAGAATTCTTATGTAGATAATTCTGTTGAAACTGCTGTAAATAATTTAAGATGTGGGGGTAATCTTTTTGAATCTATTAGTTATTCTGCTGATGAAGTTTATATGAATAAAAACAGAACCAGTAACTTTCATGCATCTGTTATTATAATTGATCAAAAAGCCCCATATAATAACTATGATTGGGGATTTGGTGCATTTGGAAGTGGAATTATTTATATGTACCTTCCAAAAGAGAGACAATCTGCAAGAGATTTTATAAAGAAAATTGCAAAACACGAAGCAGTTCATCTTTTAGGACTGGGAGAACATCATGGGGATGCAATAAATGGTTCTAAGAAGCTTGCTAAAGCCTATAATGTAACACATAGTTGTGTATTTAATTATTATCCTGATACTTTGAAGTTATGCAATATGTGTGAGGATGCTTTGATTTATAACTGGAAAAAGATTGAAGAACAGATTGGAATAAAATTTTTAAAAAAATAAAAAAATCAATTCAGTTTTAGATACATTAATCCCAGCAATATCTTGAGATAATGAGATCTATGAATCTATATTTATAATCCGTATCTTCTATATTTTCTACTTTAATAATTCTTTCACTATACTCATTTATTATATCATCTAACGGGCATTCGATTAAACTTTTGTTTTTATCTATTGCATTTAGCATTATCTCATCACCCATTCTTATCTCTTTTCTAGAAGCTAGGGCTCTTAAGTCTATTGGATAATCTTTTCCGTTTTTATTTCTCAAGTTTTCTAAATAATCCTCTGCCTTTTTATTTATATTATAATAATCTCCCAACATTTGTGCGAATTCTTTTTCATCATTAGTGTATCCTCCTGGATTCAATTGGTCTGGGGTCGCACTAAGGATATAACCTAGCAATGTTCCAAAATTCTCATTCAGATAGGATTCATCTATTCTTTTCATTAATCCCTCGTATTTATCTGTATATTCTTGTAATTTAACAATAAGTGGTAATGGCTCTCCCATTTTATTTTCCTCCCCAACTTTTGTTGGAATTTTTATTAATCATCCAAAATCTGTTGCCTTTAAAATGGATTACGGTAAAAAAACACTATATTTTCCGATGATATCGGAAGAACTTTGGATTCGGAACATTTGCGAAAAAAGTTAGACAAAACTTATTAATAATAAATCATTCCTAAGCACTACCATGACACAAAAAATATTATCAGAAAAAATTAGGGCAAATATAAGCCACACAAAAAAGATACGAAACATTAATGAAAGATATCAAACAGCTGTGACAATAGAAGGCATCCAGCATAACTATAAGCTTAAGCGAATAAATGAACAATATAAGCTTGATTTAGCTGTGGAAAATCGACTCTATGATAATTTTAAGACTTACGGAAATAGATCAGGAGAAAACATTAATAAGTAATAGAAAATCCCTGAGTATTCCAGCTGAGTATTCCTGAAAGATATCTTAGAAGGAAATTAGGATATAATCAATGATTGAAAATAACTTTTGCAAGCCAAAAATATTTTTTCTTTTAAATATTCTTTCTTTCCAATTCAAGCATTAAAAATGTTACAAAACAAAATTTTTAAAAACGAACATTTTATATACATTCAACACCATATCCACACCATGACAGAACTGAAGAAAGTACTTAGCTTCAAAGTAATCCTTCTAATCACAATCAATTCTATAATGGGAACTGGAATATTTTTCCTTCCTGCTTTAGGAGCCAAGCATGCAGGCCCTGCTTCATTGATTTCATGGGCCATACTTTCAATCATTGCTATATATATCGCGATGTGCTTTGCTGAGTTAACAAGCATGTTTCCAAAAGAAGGAGGGATATATGAATTCTGCAAGCAGGCTTATGGCAGGTTCGGGAGTTTCATAATCGGCTGGGGCACACTGATAGCTGGGAATATCACAATCGCTATGCTTGTTGTAGGAGCAATACAATATCTTATTCCGGGGCAAATAGTCTGGGCCCAGATACTTTTCTCACTTACATTCATATTCATATTTAACTTTATCGCATATCATGGAATGAAAACAAGTTCAGTAATGCTCGTGACTTTTGCTTTCATCACTATAGGCACTCTGCTTGCGCTGATTATTCCAGGATTAGCATCATTTAAGACATCAACCCTCAGCCCTTTTTTTGTATTTCCTATATCTTCTATAATGGTTACAATATTTTTGGTCGCAGAAACATTTTTTGGATGGGAGACTTCCACTTTTCTTGCTGCTGAGACTAAAGATGGAGCAAGAGTCATGCCTAAAGCATTAATTTATGGAACCATTATAATAGCAGTCATCTCCTTATTATTTGTTATAACATCCATGAGTGCGATTCCCTGGCAGACATTTGGCGAGTCCTCTGCGCCGCTTTCAGACCTTGCAGCAGTCCACTTTGGGGCAATTGGTTCAACGATATTTACATTGCTTGTTTATCTGGCTATTATTGGATCAGTTGCAGGATGGATCATTGCAGCACCGCGCCTGATACTTGCCATGGCAAAAGACAAGCTTTTCCTTCCTCAATTTGCAAAGATACATCCAAAATATTATACACCTCACAAAGCCATAATACTGCAGACTATCATCAGTTCTATTCTGGTCTTTATCGCTGCAGGATCTTACCTGACTCTGCTGCACCTTCTGGTGCCAATAGTATTGATAATGTATTCTGCTGTCTTATTCAGCCTGACTTTATTAAGGGATAAGAAACCTAATCTCAAAAGATACTACCGGGTTCCTTTTGCAAGGGTTGGACCTCTTATTGTGATTCTCTTTAATATATTTTTATTAGGGATGTGGATAAAAGAAACAGCTGGCGCTACGCACATTCTGAGATTAGGTGCCTCGCTGATTTTTGTAGGTCTGCCGATATACTTCCTTCTTGAGATGTATTATAATCCAAAGGCTGTCAGGAAGACCAATAATGTGCTGGCCTATGTAGCACTCTTTACTGAACGCCTGATGCTGCCTGTGAAAGTGAGGAAAGAGGTCATAAAGCTAATAGGTAATATACATGGAAAAACAGTTCTTGAATTTGGGTGTTCTGTCGGGACACTCACAATGCATCTTGCTGAAGAAGTAGGGAAGAAAGGAAGAATCTATGCAACAGATATCTGTGAACGAGATATTTCAATAACCAAAAAGAGGATGGAGAAAAGAGGCCATAAGCATATTACTTTACTACATGACCCTCTTCATCATAAAAGAGTGCATCCTGATGTCCCTAATGTGCATGTCATCGTATCTGTAGGCATGCTCGGTTATGTTCAGAATCCTGTCAAGGTGCTGACACACATGAACAAACTGCTTAAGAAAGGCGCAAAGATATGTTTTGTTGAGTATAACAAATTTTTTGATATAATTCCTAACATAGATTGGCTTTCTGATAATAAAGCAATCAAAGATCTATTTAGCCAGTGTGGATTTGATGTAAAGATAGAAAGAAAACAGGGATTTGCCTGGAAGTATATTTACATTTATGGTAAAAAAGTAAGTAACAAATCTACTATTCAAGGAGCACCAGCATCATCAGTCAAAACTTAATCCTTTCTCTTTGAATCTTTTTTTAATCTTTTCCTCATTCTCGCTTGTCAGGAACCTGAACAATGCCTTCACTTCTGCGCCTTTTTTCTTCACAGCTTCTCTCAGCAGTTCTTCAGCATTTCCAAAATCATCTTTAGCAGTAAGGAACAGCACAACATTCTTGCCTTTAATATGGATCTTCCTAATCAAGTCCATAAGTGCAGGGCATGGCTTGCCTGCCCAGACTGGACCGCCAATATAAATCATATTATAATCCTGCAGATTTGTGTTAGGAATCATCACAACATCTCTTTCCAAAAGTCCTCTAAGCATATGCATTGGTATCTTCAGCAGCCCCCAGCCAGAAGTAGCAATCTTTATCTTCAGCGCATCAAACTCTATTGAAATGATATCTGCTATCTTCTCATTCTTGCCAAACATTGAGAAGTACATAACTATATTCTTTTTTTTCTTTGCCATGAGTTACGAAGTTTCCTATATTTAAAAGCTATTCTTTCCTGAAACCTTATTTCCAAATCTGTCAATCTCTACAAAAGGTAGGGGCTTGGCATTTATTCTTTCTTTACCCATCTCATCAATAACTTTGCATATAAGTTGAGCAGGGGAATCTTTTATTAATGAATGGTTGGAAAAGACATAAATCTTCTTGAGTTCAACATACTGATTATATGCAGAAGATGTCTGCATAATATGAAAAAATCTGTCCAGTTCATCAAGATCCCTAAATCCATATAATCCCACATGTGTTGCAGAACCTTCTGGAATTCTATAGATATTGACGATGTGCGGGTTCTTGAGCACTAATTTCTCAATACCAAGTTCTCCTAATTCTTCCCAGCTCTTAAGTGTCAGTCTCATCACAACAAGAGCAAATGTATTAACTCCAATCCTTCCATAATCTATGTTTGTAGAATAACCTCTTATTATGCCGATGGTTTCAAGCTTTCGCCTGATTTTTCCTACAGCCTGTGTTGTTATCCTCAATTTTTTTGATATATCTACGTCAGATATACGTCCGTCTTTTATCAGAAATTTTAAAGCAAGTTTTTCATTTTTTGTCAATTTTATTGGTTGTTGCATGAAATCCCCCCCCTGCATTAGTTAAAATATTCAACTAATATTACATGTTTATAGTATAGATGGTCACAATATAAATCAAATAAACAGAGGGGGTTTATATATTTAACTAAATTTGGATAGAATCAAACCTTTTCTTCAGGGAAAACCTTTTATATAAGAAGTTAAATTCAACTGATTATGGAAGATTTCACTGGTCCTGGTATAATAGAAACTTCTTATTTTACTAGTTATAAAACCAAATATACTAAAACAACTAAGATGGCATATGCTGTCTCATTGTTTTAAGTTCCTAATCTTAACAAATTCAATTCTGGAGGTACTAAAAAATGAGACTAGAAAAAAACATAAGCGAAAGCTACAATGAAGTCATCAAAATAGGAGGCAGTGTGTTAAAAACATATGGACACTATACCCAAATTGCTAAAAAGATAAAGACTTATGTTAAAACCAATAGTTTTCAGAGTCTCTATGTTGTAGTCTCTGCAAGAAAAGGAAGAACAGATCAATTAATTAATAACCTTTTGATATGCCAAGAAGAGAGAAAATATATTGATGATATTCTTAATAATGAAGTTACCAGACCTGAATTCAATGAAGTATATGATGATCCTTTTATTGCATCTTATCTTCTCCAGGGAGAGATTAATTCAGCAAAAAGGCTGTCATCTAAATTAAAAGAGGAGGGCATTGATGCAGCCCTATTGCTTCAGGGATCAGAATTTCCAATAATTGCAAACAGCAGCTATCTTTATGCATCTATTGATAATATCAACTCAATGCAAAGATTCAATAATAACATGCCTAAAAACAAGGTCGTGGTTATAAGTGGATTTGGCGCAGAGAACACTAATGGTGAAAAAGTTCTTCTTGGGAAGAATGCATCTGACCTTGTTGCAGCATTAATTGGATTTTTTGACAGGGCAGTCAGAAAAGTAATATATCTAAAGGACGTTGATGGGATATATTCTGCTTTTAACACAGATAAGCAGAAAATAATTCCTGAAATAAGCAGGCATGATCTGCTAAAGAGCAATTTTGGAAAAGTGCTTGACAAAAGAACACTCTATTACCAGAAATGCAATTATCTTGTACAGAATGAGAATAAAGAATTAGGAAGCAACGGAACAATCATAAGGAATTTTTAGAATAGAGAACTTTTGCAAGATTTGCGTAAATCCAGAGAGTGTAGTTTCATAAACAAACAAGAATATATATCTGCATTTAATCCTACAACCGAATCTTTTTATAATCACTGAAAGGAATTATTAATTTAGATAGAATGCAAAGTATTAAAATCATTGAAACATGGGGGGATATATGATGCGTGAAATTATATGGACAACACTAAGACAAATAATAATAGTAGTAGTATTTCTCTCTTTTTGCTCAATTGCAATTGCAGAAGAGCGTTCTATAGATATCATTCCTGACTCTATACAAGCAGAGAATATCCTAATTGGGGGATACAGAGAAATCCTCGTCAATATCCACACAGATAGTGATGAGGGATTTTTGGTTACTTTCTTACCAGATGGGCAGGCAAAAGAATGGATTACCCTCAACCCTAATCGCATGGAAATAAGCAAAACATCCCCTCTTGCATTGAAGATAATGATAAAACTTCCAGAGAATATTGCTGAGGGATTATATTATACAACCATAAATATGGAATTCACTAATATTATTCCCTCTATATTAAAAAATAAGAGAACAGAAAGTATAGAGATTGTTATTGGCGCTGTAAAAAAGACTATATCTGATATAGCAATAGAAAATGTAGAAGTATATGGAGCAGAGCAAGGCTCGTTAATTGATATAGCTGTAAACCTGACAAACAAGGGAAATACTGCAGAAGATATTGTAATTAATGCTTATATAGGCAGGAATGTATTCCCTTTTGTCATAAAGATAAATCCAATGCAGAATATTGAAAAGATACTGAATCTAGATTCTTCTGATATAGCTCAGGGTAAACACAATATAGTTATTGAAGTAGTGCAATCTGGAGACCTTATTTCAGCAAATAATTATCAGTTGCTTATTGAAACAGGAGGTCAATCATACCCAGATTTTGAAATCCTCAAGATTGAAGCTCCAAAGATAGCATATGAAGCAGACATGGTTCATCTTAATTCTTATGTGAAGAATACAGGAGATTCAGCAGCTTATGCTATATTAAAAACGCAGATTATCAAAGGCAGCAGTGTGATTGAAACTATTGAGAGCAAAAGGTTATATGTCTCGCAGGGAAAGAGCAGAGAAATTCAATTAGATTTTGCTATATATGAAGAAGGAGAATATCTTATAGATAATGTAATATATTATGGAAATAATAAGACCTCAAGCACAGCTTTTGCATTACAAATCCTGCCTGAAAGCATGAAGATTCAACCTTTAGCTTTTACTATCTATCCAATTATTTTTATTATGATAATGATACTTATTGTCGTAGCAATAAGATATTCGGCAGGCAAAAGAGATTGGCAGAGAGGTTCTAAATAATGAAAAATAAGAAATCTTCTCTTGTTAATAAGCAGGGGAAAAACTCATCTGAAATACTTCCTTCCCAATTATGTTGCACTCTGAGAATCAGCTTTTTATTGGGATTTCTTCTTACGCTGGCTGCAGGTATGGTGATATTTATCTCTTTTAGCAGTTCTTATGCAGAAGATATGACTAAGGCAGACAGTGAGATTAAAATAGGAATTACCCCTCTGGGTTTTGATATAGCATTGCTTCTTGTAATTACAATATCTGGGATAATCATTGTATTCTCGTCTAAGAAAAAGAAAGCAAAAGAAAAAGGTGGTGTTTAGCTATGGAAATAATCATATTAGGCATAATCTCAGCATCAGTTATTGGAGCAGGAGTTTTATGGTATCTTCGCAGGCTTAAAACCAGGATAAAGAGATTTGTCCTGAGGGGCGAAAAGATAGAGAAATATTTCAAGGAGGAGATGTTGTGAAGATATCTTCAATCAGGCTTACGCTTTATTGCTTGTCGATTATTTTGATAAGCTGCTTAGCATTCTTTCTAGTATCTAATGCATTAGAGATAATGGTATTCTCAGGAGATTTATTCTATCATTCAATCCAATTTTGGCGTGTGTTGACATTTCCTTTTATCCATATCAGCCTTAGCCATCTTACCCAGAATATTGTTGCAATTTTAGTCATAACATTTCTTGCATATGAAGTGGATCTTGGAGCCAGGGCATATCTTGGCTCTTTCTTCACAGTATCAATATTCATTGCATTAGTGACTGGTCTTATTGTTTCGCATATGACCATTGCAGGCCTTTCAATGGGAATCTACGCAATCATGGGAGCAGTTGCAATAAAAGGCTCAAATTTTATTCCAAAAAGCATTATTATACCTTTATTTGCAGTTTCACTTATTATTGAACCACTAGCTTCCAGCTTCGATATAGCAGTCATTAAATCGACAATATTTCATCTGCTGGGATTTGTATTTGGTATGGTATTCATAATTACAACAAAGAAAATTATTATAAAGAAGAAAGTACTTGCATATGCAGGTTAAAAGGAGGTAATAAAAATGAGTTTTATTGAATCAGGAATAAAAGGGGTTGATGCCCTTCTTGCAGGGGGAATCCCAAAGGGCAGGACAATACTTATATCTGGAAGCTGTGGCACTGGGAAAAGCATATTCGCTGCGCATTTCGTAAGTAAAGGATTTGCATCAGGAGAGAGCTCTGTCTATGTGACATTTGAAGAGGGCAAACATAAGCTTGTTGAGGACTTGAAAGCGTTGGGCATTGATTTTGAGATGATGGAAAAAGCAGGGAAGCTAAAGGTCATTGGCGGCCCTATTGGAAATGTCAGATTCTTTAAGGATAAGACAAAGGCAAATGCAAGAGATATAGCAGGAGAGATCAAAGAAGTTGTTCTGGAATCAAATGCTAAGAGAATTGTCATTGATTCGTTGAATCTTTTCCTCATGCTTTTTGATACTGATAGCGAGAGAAGGCATGCGATGGCTGAACTCACTTCTGCTCTTGAAAAACTAAACTGCACAACTGTGATGACATGCGAAGTTAAAGAAGGAAAAAGAGATATCAGCTGGTATGGCTTTGAGGAATTTGTAGTAGATGGCGTAATATGCTTATACAGGATGCCATTTGAGAATCTGTTTGAGAGAGCAGTTGCCATAATAAAGATGAGAGGAAGAAAGCATTCTCCAAAAGTTGTTGCAATGCAAATAAGAGACGACGGACTGCATGTATTCCCTACAAAAGCACCATTCCATGAGATATTGGGATAATTATAAAAAAGATTTGCTATGCAAATCCTTTTTTAATTGGTATCGAATCTCATGAGCCAAGGTGCTGCGAAATAAGAGTTCTATATTTTAGATACTACTGTAAAAAACTTTTTTCTAGTCTTCTACTGGAGAAAAGTGTTTTATTTTCAAGTTCGGTATTTGCTTTGCTTATTTATTGTCCTTACCGCAAGGAGCGATACCACAAATGAAAACCCAATAAGAAGTATTGCAACATTTATTAAATTAGGTGGTTTTGCTTCTTCTGCAGCCGGCTCTTCACCAATAGCCACCACAGCTCCAGTGATACCAGCTCCGCTGAACCCCTCTTCAGAAACAACTGACATGAATTTGGATAAACCAGGCATATTAGAGAATCCCAAACTTGCAAGACTGGCAAATAATAAGATAAAAATAATACCAGAGATTACATATCCCCTAAATCCTGATATGAGGCGCTTTGCTATCTTTCAACACTCTCCTTTGATATTAACAATATGACATATATTACTCCAATTACTCCAATTATCAGCATCCCAAAATTGAATCCAAATGGTGTCAATATATTGAACTCCTGCTCGTTTAGTGTAACCTGCCCTGTTATTGAAGGCATTCCAAATCCAAGATATATGCCTCCTGCCAGGATAATCACAACAAAAATAAGAACCGCAATCTGACAAGTATATTTATTTTTTGAAGCTTTTTTGCTTTTGAGAGATTCCTGTCGTGCCATATATATCTTATAAAAATTTTATGTATATAAATTTATCGCTTAAATCAAAGTTATTATATAGTATTTGATGACACTACCCAGTTTAGGAGAAATTTGAATGATAAGAAAGAAAAATGGAAACCAATATGACACCCTCTGATAAAGAGAATATTTTAGCAGGCAGCTACAAACAGCCGGCTGATGCAATATTTGATATTGTATTCAAGCAGGATGACGTCAGCTGGAAGTCTATTATTCATGACCTTGTTAAATCCGAGCAGATGAATCCATGGGATATTGATGTATCCTTGCTTGCAAATAAATATATTAAACTCGTCAAGGAGATGCAAGAGCATGATTTCAGAATGTCTGGCAAAATTATTCTTGCAGCAGCAATCCTGCTTAAGATCAAATCCAAGCGCCTTGTGGGCCAGGACATTGAAGAGCTTGACAAGCTTATCGCATCAAGGAATGTTGATGAAGAAGAATTTTATGAAGAGCTTGATAATTATGATCATGTAAGAGATTTTCTTAATGAGGGAGAAGATGGTCAAAAGCCTAATCTTATTCCAAAGACACCACAACCAAGAATAAGAAATGTATCTGTCTATGACCTTGTCAGCGCACTTGAGCAGGCCCTTGAAGTCAAGAAGAGACGAATCCTGAATACAATACCAAATGAACCACTTGAGATACCAAAAAAAGGGTTTAACATAGGCAGGTCAATAAAAGACATTTACCAGAGCATATTAGAGTTGTTCAAATATGATAAAAAGATGACATTCTCAAATTTGCTTCCAAAGAATTGCTCAAAAGAAACTAAAGTTATGACATTCATCCCCCTTTTGCATCTTGCTAATCTAAAGAAGATAGCTTTGAAGCAGGAAGAGCATTTTGGAGATATTGATATTCTATTGCGGAGTGAGAGGCTTGTGCCAAAAGATATCGCCGACCAGGATAAGAATTCTGATTCTGAGGATAAAGATAATCATAATCAGGTTTGATTGTTTAAAACTTTCATACAAATTTTTGACTTGCACAAAAGTTTTTAGTTCCTTACTTTATCTTTTCACCTAAATCCCAGAGAAAATTAAAGATTATACTTTGAGATTCAACAAGTAATGAACTAGTTACACGCAGAATCATAAGTTCTTCACCTAATGTCATAATCATGACTTTAGAACCATAAATGAAATATACGCTATTATGGTCTTTAAAGAATTGCAAAGTTCGAATTTTAGTATATCTTCTCACATTAGTTTTTAACATATGATCAGGCACATCTTCTGCTATTACTGCCTTTAGCATTATTTTTTTTTCAACTCTTCTCTCTGCAAAATTAGCATTATAATGACCTAAAAGGTCATCTGCTAAAGTAGTTGCACCATAAATTAAAATTTCCTTATAATTTAACATATCCTCTGAAGCAGTCTTAATTCCGCTTATTCCTGCAAAAACTTCTACTCTTGGTTTTTCACATATTAATTGACTTAATTTATTTAAATCTGGCAAAATTGTCTTAATCATATTTTCTTTATCATACAAAAGATCAATTAAAACAGAAGGTTTAGCAGCATTGAAGTATTGCTTTTTTTGTTTTTGAAAACCTCCAACAAGACCTTTCTTTTTAAGTGATTCCAGGACTTCATAAACAGTACTTCTTCTGATATCTGTTATTTCAGATATTCTATTAGTAGTAGCATTTCCAAGTTTTAAAAGAGAGAGATATACCCCTATTTCTTTTTCAGATAGACCATATCTTCTTAATTCCTCTTTCATCTACTAGATGAATCTGCTCAATTATTTAAAAGTTTCGCCGAAATCTGACGGCAAAGATATATAATTTATTACTAACCACCCTTTTAGAATGGTAATTACATACCTAAAAAACTTGCTTTCAGAAATCAAACCAGATAAAGAAATCCCTAAAAAATATATCTCAACCAAAGAGATCAAAGAAAAATATCCTTGTTTATATAAAAAAGCAGGGAAAGAAAGATTAGAAAAAATAATTGATTTGGGTGCTGAGATCTATGGTATTAATAAAGATGCATTCAATGCAGACAAAAAAGGACGAGTTGTCAGTGAATCCTGGAAAAAACAATTTTTTGGTGATGCCGAAGACTTGATTAAACAAGTTGAACCTGAAAATTTAGAGAATATTCTGTCATTAGCTGCTTCAGCATCAAAAACAACTCTTAAAATGGTTGGACCTAGTTTATTAGATCACTACAGAAGATTAATTCATAAAGTAGGTTATGATGAATATATGACAATCGCAAATATTTCAGTAGAGATAAGTAAATTAGATTTACTTAATTTAGGTAAATGGAGCAATAAAGCATGCTATCCATATTTAGAAAATAGTCTAGAGATAATCACAACATTTGGTTATGATGAATTAATTGATATAGGGAACACATGTTTAAGGCAAAAAAAGAGTAATCCTGATGTATGGGCTAGTATTTTTGGAAATTATCTTGAACTTAGGAGTGTTTTAAGCATTGATTTAATTGAAGAGATATATAATCTGGCTTCACTTTTATCCAACAAAGAAATATCATTGAGCAATGAAAAAATGAAATTGTGGAAAAAAGATTGTATAGGCAGAGATTCATTAGATCATCTGAAAGAGTATAATTTTGTATCAAATGTTTCATCTTTAATTAAAAAAATACCTTTATCTGATGAAGATTCTTTAAAAGAGATATTGTCAGCCACTTATGATTATGCAAAAGAATATCCAGAAAGTGCTTTTTTAACTTTTTCTTATTCTCCTCAGCTAATTTCTTGTGGAGGTGTAAAACATTATAAAAGAATTATTGATTTCCAGAAGAAGCTCGAACTGAATGTGGATTCAACAAATATCGCTTTAGATAGGTGGAATGAATTTATTATTAAATATGGTCTTAATCCAACAAAAGAAATTGTCCAATATGGCAATCAATTAAGAAGATATAATCCCAGAATGCCAAGAGTTCTTCTTTTATCAGGTCTAGATATTCTAGAAAAAGTAGGCAAAGATAAATCTATGGAAATCCTGAAGTCAATTGTATTAATTAGCACAAATAATGCATATATTGGAGAAACCATCTTATCTCAGACAGCTAAAGTATTAAACAGTTTAGGATATGAAAAAACAATCAAATGGTATAATGCTTTTGATAAATAGTAATAGAGAAATTACTTCTTCTTGCATATAAACATGCAGTGATCTTTTTCAAAAGGATCAAGAGTTCTACTGTCAATTATGGTCAGCTCCTTTTCAATCGCTTTCCTGACTTTCTCAAATATTTGTCTTGGCTTTTTTGTAACATCTATGCTTCTTGCTTTGACTGCAAGCAATGCATAACCTTCTTTTTTAAGAAATGTTTTGCAGTTTTTTAGAAATATCTCTGCCTGATTCCTCTGGGCAATGTCCATATAGACAACATCTACAAGGCAGACTTTATCAGCATAAGTATCAGGCTTATTAGCATCACCAAGGATGGGTGTTATATTTTCTCTTTCTTCACATAGATAAACAAGCTGCCTCACAACCCTTGGCGCAAAATCAAGCGCAAATACAAATCCTTTTTTACCTACAATATCTGATACATGCGATGGTGTAGTACCAGAACTTGCTCCCAGATATAGCACTGTGTCACCTTTTCTCATGCCTATGTTTGGAGAGCCTTTCAGGATAGTTGCTGCCAGCTTACTCCTATTATGGTTCCATTCCCTGTATTCCACACCTTCCCTGGTTACAAGGTCTTCGCCATATACTTTTTTTCCTGGCACAAGATTCTCAGTATATAAAGAAGTTTTTTTGCCTTTTCTCTGTTCAAATACCTCAAATATGCGTGATTTCCTCATCTTATCCTCATCTTATTTTTGCTCCAAGTTCTTTTCTCATCTTATCTCCTATAAAATCGCCTTTGAAATAATCCACTTTTGCAGCAAGGGCTATCTTATCTGCAAGCATTCTTGCAGCTTTTGCTTTGTCTTTTGCTTTTGCGACAAGCTGATGCTGTAGAATTATACCATATTTAGGGCATCTGGCTCCTGTCTTAAGATGCCTGAAAAGCGCTTTCTCTGCTCCAAGCAATTGAACTGTGGATGCAGGCATCTGCATAAGCTTTTTAAAACTTCCTGCATGCTCTAAGAGCTTTGCTCCTATTATGCTTCCTGCCAATGCTGTAATATTTGGACATGATTCAGTCATCGCAGTATCAATGTATTTTTCAAGATTTGCTTTTGTCCTGTATATTGCTTTAATCTCTTCAGCGAGCAGCAGAATTGCATCAATATCTCCCTGTTCCAGATCTGATCCCATTGAAGCAGATTCTGAAATCCCAATTTTCTTGAGTAGCTCGTTTCTGCTTTTTAATGTGATAAGTTCTGCAAATCTTGCATGATCTGCAATGCTTCTTGAAAATTCAGGATTATGCAATTCATACCATTCTCTTAATCTCTTTGCAAGCTTATTTGCAATGACCTTCAAATCTTCAACAGAATTCACTGCCTGGATTATAAGATTATCTTTTCCTGTTGATTCCTTGATTGCACTTTTTGTTATTTTAATGTTAGCTTTATAGAATTGTTTTAGATACTCAGGATTGTTGAAAGATTTTAGAATATTATATAATGCTCTGCCTTCTGGTTTGATGGTTTCTTTGTATTTATCTTTAATATCTTCTCCCTTATCTATGAGGTTAAAATCTGCATCAAAAATAAATGTGCCTATTATATTTGTGAATCTGTATTTAGCATGACTTGTCATTTGATTACACCTATTTCTGCATAAGAATATAAATGTATTAATAAATGTTTTGGAGAATTCGGCACTGTGGATTTTCATAAAGATTATTACTACTCTTTTCCCCAAGATTATGTCTTAATCTTTCTTCAACCTCATTATAGACTATCTTAGGGATATACTGATGCTCTTTTGTGTAATTGAGCAATGGTGGGAGCGGAATCCTTATGACAGCTCTCTTTAAAGTTTCAGTCTCCACAGTCTCAATATCAGATATAAGATTACCAAATACCTTTGAACTGATATTCTCTGGATCAAAATCTTTATTATCTTTCTTGCCATTTATAGTTGACATGATTCCAACAATATATGGATCAACTCCACCATTGATAAGCCCATATACAAAACTAGTACTGCATGATTTATATTTCTTTGATTTTTTCAATGTCTCAAGATAAAATTCACCTGTCTCTATCAATGCTGGTATATCCTCTTCCTTAAGCAATTTTATAGCCCCATCTTCAGACCCAACATTCCTGTTTGCGCATAATGTAAGATAATTATTATTGCCTCTCATTGCATAATTCTTTGCTGCATTCTCAATATGAGGAGCAAGGTCAACTTCAATTTCATTATCTTTAAGTAAATCCTCAAGTGGGGTTGGTGTTTGAAATACTGGTTTTTGCGGCTTGTCTTCCCCTTCATAAACATCTGAATCCACTAACCTATATTCAATTTCATCACTTATAAGCTTTTTAAATTCTTCTGTATTGCAGGAATACTTAAACAGTCCCAGATTTAACTGCGCTCCTGCTTTTATCTCTTCACCACCACAACCAAATACTTTAGCGATTTTTCGCGCATTTATTGTCCTATTTGGCGCCTTTGATCGTATACTCATCCTCAGGACATTTTCTTTATCATCTTTTTCATTAACAATTCCAACAGCTATTGATGTTTGAAGAGAAGTAGTGATATTAAGAATCCCTCTAGCAACTATTGCAAGCTCTGCGCTTTTACCTTCAGTTATTCTTGGGATATAACAGAATGTGGCAATATCCTTTATATTTTTGCAACTATTTGGTTCATATGCTTTACCAAGAATCGCAGCTGTTGCAGGGCTTATCTTGTTTTCATTAAGATTTTTCAGATATACTAAATCAGCCCCATGCTTCTGAAAATAATCATGAGCTAATCTATCAGCGCCCACTATGAGATTATCCTGAAGACCTGTATCTATTATAAGAGCCTGATATCCGATTGTGCACAAGTAAGGAGAATTCTTTATTATATCAAGATATTGCTCATTACCATTTGAAAGCAAAACATTCATGATTATGCCTGCTGTAGAATTTACACTGCTATCCCTAAAGTCTGAATAATATTCCTCCTCAAGTCTTGGATGATGATCCCAACAAGAGATATCTATTGCAACCTTCCCACCTTCTGTCATAGGAATCCCTTTGGGAATTATTGTATAATTTGTGCCAATCTGATTATCCACAAGAATCATCAAATCAGGAGTCTTATCAAACTTTACAGTGTTAGGATAATTCACTTCTATTGAATATTTTTTGATAAGCTCTGCTGTATCCTCTGTCATTTGTTCAGTGACATCTGTTATAGGATATACTTTTGCTTTAGGATTAACAAATCGCGCTAACTCTGTTAATACGCATATACTCTCAAGACAATCACCATCTGTTCCTTTATGTCCAGTTACTACTATAGATTCCTTGATTTTTACTAATTTAACAAAATCCTCTAAAGATCTTTTTTCGATATATCCCACCCTTATATTTATGCCTCCTTGTTGTCTTTTGTTTTATAAATCTATGCCTTTTTTTCCGATAATTTTATATACCATCCAATCATCTAATCCAGCTTATGGCAATACATGACCAAAAAGAGATATTCGGGAAAAAAGAAGACTTGTTTCCAGATATCATAGGACAGGAAAAGGTCAAAGAGCAGATAAAATCAGCAATGATCATGGGCAGGCATATAATAATTGTGGGCCAGCCTGGAATAGGGAAGACAACACTTGCTAAGAACATTGCCAAGAGCCTTCCAGATATAACTGTCAATGACTGCCAGTTCAACTGCGATCCAAATCAACCAATATGCCCTTCCTGCAAGGCAAAAAACACAACAAAGAAAAAGAAGATAAAAGGGGATGAAAGGTTTATTAGAATACAAGGCAGTCCAGAACTGACTGTTGAAGATATTCTTGGTGACATAGATCCTATCAAAGCATTGAAATTTGGATCATTGAGCATGGAAGCATTCACTCCTGGAAAAATATTTAAGGCTAATAATGGTGTGCTGTTTTTCGATGAAGTGAATCGGTGCTCTGAAAAGCTGCAGAACGCACTATTGCAGGTGCTGCAGGAAGGCACTGCAACAATAGGCAGTTATGATGTTGATTTCCCTGCTAACTTCATATTTATTGGGACAATGAATCCAGAGGATATTGCTACTGAACCTCTTTCTTCTGTATTCCTTGACAGGTTTGACCTTGTGTATATGGCATACCCAGAGTCAGACGAAATGGAGACTGAAATCGTAAAAGCCAATGGCAATAGCATTGAGGTGGCATTTGAAGATAATCTTCTTGCTTTAGTTGTCCTTTTTGTCAGGCTTCTCAGAGAGTCTGAAAAACTACAGAGGCATCCTGGAGTTAGAGCAAGCATAGGGCTTTATGAACGCAGTCAGGCAAATGCTTATCTAAAAGGCAGAAAAAGCGTGGCTTTTGAAGATATAAAAGAGGCTATTGTCTCTGTGCTTTCTCATAGAATAGAACTAAAGCCTTCAATCAAATATCTGCAGTCACCTGAAGACTTTATCTCAAAAGAATTTACTGATTTTGTAAGGCACCATCCTGAATTTGAAGAATATGAAAGTGGTTGCCTTTGACAGCGGTGAATTAGAAGCTTATTCTAAGCAGGAAATAGATGAACTGGAAGGATCCCTTGCTCATCAGGAAGAAGAAGATAAGCTGATGCACTCTGTTCTTGAGAATGATAAAGAGACAATAGATGATGGTCATTTGATAAATGAATCTCTAAACAAAGGCATTGGTATATTCGCACCAGATATGATGTTTGAACAGCTTGTAAAAGATTATTCTTATGCAAAAAAGCTATTTGGCGAAACAATCATAAGACAGCTTTCAGGATATGACCCAGGCTATGTCGAGAAAAACATAAGGATACCTGAATTCCAGAGAGAAATAAAGAGAAACATAGCTACGAATATAGATGCATTGAAGGACAGGGGCATGCTTGATGATGACGGCAGCATCACAGATAAGGCTATAACACTTGCTTCACTTATACTTTACACAGACGAACTTGATAATATCATTCCTAAAGGCTTTATTGGCGAGAAAGTCCATAAGAAAGAATTTGTTTACGGAGAAAAGTCAGGCACAAGGAATTTCAGGAAGAATGATAGATACAGAGATATCTCTCTCAAGCGTTCAGTCAAGCTTGCAGTGAGAAGAGGACATAAAAATATTGAGCCTGCTGACCTCAAGTCATTTGAACTTAAAAGAAAAGGTCAAATCAATGTTGTTTATCTTCTTGATGCTTCTGGCAGCATGAAAGGAATAAAACTTGAGACTGCAAAAAAAGCAGGCATTGCATTAGCATATAAAGCAATTGAGCATAAGGACAAGGTAGGTCTAATGGTTTTTGGCAGTGAAGTGAAAGAAGAGATAGTGCCCACTCTTGATTTTGTAAGGCTTTTGAAGCAGATAACAACTGTGAAAGCATCACGAGAGACAGATATAGCAAATACAATAAGAAAAGCAATTGAAGTCTTTCCAAGAGGAAACATAACAAAGCACATAATCCTTCTAACTGATGCATTGCCTACAGTTGGAAAGAAACCAGAGAGTGATACTTTAGAAGCTGTATCAATAGCCAGGAATGCAGGCATCACAATCTCAGTTGTAGGGATACAGCTTGATGCAGAAGGGAAAAAACTTGCTGAGAAAGTCGCTGCCCTGGGAGAAGGCAGACTTTACATAGTCAAGGCACTGAAAGACCTTGATACAATAGTGCTTGAAGATTATTATAGTGTGTATTAAGCAGGATTATTTCTATGAATTTCACTACTCCTGATAATAGCTCCTAATACTAACTTTTATTATTTTGATTATTATAGTTGTATTTAAATTTTCAACCAAATACTTACTGTGATCAGTATCTTAGAGGCAAGCCTAAGAATCTATATAGTTCCTCTTTTTTGATTATGCCATCTCTTGTATAATGCATTGTTTCTAGCAATATAATCCATTGTCTCTTTGATGTTGGTTACTTGTTTTTTTATAATGCCTCTGCTTAGTCCGGCGTTCCATTCTGCTAATTTTAGATCCATTCGGTTCCCAAAACGACAATGATTTATATAATTCAATACTGAAGTTTTAATATAAATTAAAATATTTCTTAGCAGAATCTAAATCTTTCAAATAAGCATACTTATTTCTTAAGTCTTCAAGACTTGAGATGTTGTTGTTTTGTAATCTTGTAACTTCTATAATTACTAAATCATATTTTTCTTTAAGATCCTGATTTCTTTTCAATATAGCATCAAGACTTGATTTAGGCAATTCTTCTAACTTATCATTAGCAGATTCAGCAAGATACACCTCACAATTTCTTTCAAGCAAGTCATATATGACCAAGAGATTATGCCCATCTATTGCAATATAACCATCTTCACCAGGATTATTTCTAACAATTGGCGTGGGAGGTAGTTTATCTTCTTCATGATTAATGATACATCCTAAAATATACCTAATTGTATCTTCTTTAACAGAATCTCCTATAAAGATACTGGATTGTAGAAGTAGATTTATAAATGAATTCTTTTAGAGTTATATTTCCCAAAATATTTATCCTTTTTCTAGAGTTTTTCGAATAATTATAATCAAGGCTTCTAGCCTTAAGTAGGTTAGAAGATTTTGTCTTAGACCTATAATTAATGCGTCCTTATGTTGATTTTCAATCAACCTACAATTTGATAGCATCAATC
>JAYEPB010000077.1:0-12796 GCA_034723595.1 Nanobdellota archaeon | reverse complement strand
CTGATAAAAAGTTTCTGGAAGAAACTTTTTATCAGATAAAAAGTTTTATCCTGAACAATCCATATGCAATATATATAAGAATCATTACCAGTGCCTGCCTCTTATTAATATGAAGCTTTTTCCAGAAAAATAATAACAGAAGAACAGAAGCAAAGAACCAGCAGGGAATATCATACCATAATATAGTATTCTCTATTGTATATCCTGATATCGCAGCTCCTATACCTAACGCAAACAAAGGATTTGTTATGTTTGAGCCAACAAGAGTGCCCAGGGAGAGGCCATGCTCACCCTTAAGGATTGCAACCAGGGCAGTAGTCATCTCTGGAAGTGCTGTGCTTACACCTATTATCAGTACGCCAATGAAAGATGCACTTATTCCCCAGGCATCAGATATATCAAGGGCATGCATGACAACAGAATTTGCAGCAACTCCCAGAACAACAAGCCCAAAGAGCATGATTGCACCTTCTTTCCAGTAATTTGCTTTATATTCTGTAACTTCCACCAGATGTTCTCTTCTTGCAAGCACCCAGATATAGAGTATATAAGCCAATACAAGCGCAACACCCTCAATACGCCCTATTCTGCCATCAAGAGCCATAATGAACAAGACAGCTATTGCTCCAAGCATGACCAGATAATCTATCTTTAGTATTTTTTTATCTGCTTTGATAATTGTGACTAAGCCTAATATGCCAATTATGAATGAGATCTGAATCATATTAGAGCCAACATTTGTTCCGACAGAAACAGCGCTTGCTTCCAGACCTTTCAGGATATCTATGCTTGAGAATACATGGGTGAATATTTCTGGCAGGCTTGTGCCTACTGATAATACTGTAAGTCCGATAAATGCCCTGGACAGGTTAAGAGATTTTGCAATCCTGACAGCACTTTCAACTACAAAATTTGCGCCAAGCCAGATTGCCACCAGCCCCAATATAAAATTGGTAATCACCCAGGCTACCATCTGCTCAACCTTTCCATCTAATCAACCTCATGAGTTATCCGTTTTATTAATTTAGCTGCTGCTGCGCCTATGATAAACATCAGTACTCCAACACCAGCTATCTGTGCCCAGTGAATTAAAGCAAGAGGAACTGTATCAAATATTCTATTAAAAGGAGTATATATTACAGCAAGCTGAAGTAATATTGATGAAGCTACTGCGGCAATCAAATATTTATTAGCCAGCAATCCAACATGATACTTAACCCTAACCATATAGATCCTTACCATCTGGAGACAGACCAATGCAGTAAAAGCTACTGTTCTTGCAAGCTCAACACTGGTCTTAAGATGGTAGCTGAAAAGATAAAGCACACCCACTGTCATCATTATCCCGATTATAAGAATATTCCAAACCATAGCCTTAGATATGATATATGACTTAGGATCCCTTGGCTTTCTCTCCATAATCAAAGGATCAGGAGGATCTACTCCTAAAGCAAGAGCAGGCAGGCCATCTGTAACTATATTCATCCATAATATCTGAATCGCAATCAGAGGCAGGACAAATTCCCCGCCAGGTCCAGAGAATCCAATAAGCATTGCAATAAGCAATATAAGTACCTCTCCAAGATTGGATGACAACAGGTAATTGACAAATTTCTTGATATTATCATATATTCCCCGACCTTCTTCTACTGCATTCACAATTGAAGCAAAATTATCATCTGTAAGAATCATCTCAGAAGCTTCTTTTGCAACATCTGTTCCAGCCAAACCCATAGCAACCCCTATATCTGCTTTCTTCAATGCAGGAGCATCATTTACTCCATCCCCAGTCATCGCAACTATATGACCTTTATTTTTCAATGCCTCAACAATCTTTATCTTATGTTCTGGATTGACCCTTGCATAAATAGAAATTTTATCAATATATTTCTTCAGGTCAGTTATCTTATCCAGTTGATTACCTGAAAGCGAATCACTCTCAATGCCCAGCTGTTTAGCTATAGCTTTTGCTGTTATCTCATAATCGCCTGTTATCATGATTACCCTTATGCCTGCTTTTTTGCATTTTTCTATAGCTTCTTTTGCCTCTTTTCTCGGCGGATCAATCATGCCCTGCAATCCGGCAAATATAAGATTGTCCTCACTCATCTTGCCGCTTTCCTTATATGCCATGCCAAGCACTCTAAGAGCTTGTTTTGCAAAGTGTTTATTCATGCTTTTTATCTTTCTTTCATCAGCCCTTGTCAGCCGCTTTATCTTCCCATTTATCAGGATTCTGTCACATTGTTTAAGTATAACTTCAGGTGCGCCTTTGGCAAAAACAAATTTTTTATTTTCAATCTTATGGAAAGTGGACATCATCTTTCGTTCGCTGGTGAATCCAATCTCATCAAGCCTTGGGCATTGCTTCTTCATATAATCATGGCGTATCCCTGCCTTTTCTGCGCTGACAATAAGAGATCCCTCTGTTGGATCCCCTATTATTTTCCCGTCAACAAGTTCAGCATTATTGCACAATATGCCTATTTTCAGAAGCATAGATAATTCCTTAGCAGAAACAAGATTATTGCCTTTGATAAACCCTCCTTTAGTAGAATACCCTGACCCAGTAACTTCATATATATCATCATTTGCAAATATCTTAGTCACAGTCATCTCATTGCATGTCAGAGTTCCTGTCTTGTCTGAACATATGACTGTTGTTGCGCCAAGAGTCTCGACAGAAGGCAGCTTTCTTATAAGCGCATTCTTCTTTATCATCCGCTGCACACCAAGAGCAAGGCTTATTGTGACAACTGCTGGCAAACCTTCAGGTATTGCAGCTACTGCAAGACTCACCCCAATAAGCAGCCAATGGAATATGTCTCCTCCTTTGATTAGCCCGCCTATGACAATAACTATGCAGACTATTATTGTTAGTGCGCCAAGCCGTTCTCCCAGCACCCTGAGCTTACGCTGTAATGGAGTTAACTCTGGTTCTGTTTCCTGAATAAGTTTAGCAATCTTTCCTATCTCTGTATTCATCCCAGTTCCTGTGACTGCTGCCTTAGCATGACCATCTGTAACTATTGTGCCTGCAAATACCATATTCTTTCTGTCAGCAACATGCGTGCTATTTGGCAGTGTATCTATCTCTTTTTTAATAGGCAGTGATTCTCCTGTAAGGGCAGCTTCCTGAGTCTGGAGATTTGATATCTCAATTATTCTTGCATCAGCAGGAACCTTGTCTCCTGCCTCTATCAGAACTATATCTCCAGGAACAAGCACTGCCGCATCAACCTCTTCTGTCTTTTGATCCCGTATGACTTTTGCTTTTGGAGCAGCCAGCTTTTTCAATGCCTCAATAGATTTTTCTGCCTTGTATTCCTGAATAAATCCAAATAAGGCATTAAGCAAAAGTATTGCAAATATCACTCCAGCATCAATATATTCATGAAGAAGAAGAGAGATTATTACTGCTGCAATAAGTATATATACTATGAAACTCTTAAATTGATTTAGAAATATTACAAATGGATGAATCTCGGCCTTTTTCTGAATTTCATTAAGCCCGTACTTCTTTAGTCTTGATTCTGCTTCTTTTTCCTGAAGCCCAATTTTATCGGTTTTCAGGCTGGTCAGCACATCATCCACAGATTGGTTATAAAACATATTTAGTTATTACCTCTCTTCTGACTATTATTAAAGCTGCGCCAGCATTGAATAGTATTTATATTGAGCCGAATAAACTCTTCAAAGGCTGGATTACAAAATCCCAATCACCTTTTGCAGCAGCATATTGGAACAAGAGATAAGCTGCATAAAGCAATGCCAGCCCAATAACTATCTTTATTATTGTACTGATGAAACCGCCTCTCTGCTGGGCTTTTTTTGAATATATTAAGCTTGTTTGCATATCTATATCGCCTCATTATGTAATATTTTTTTACTTATATTTATTATTATTCTTTTATGACTTCACAATCCGGCGTGTTCTTTTCTTTTTTAATGTTTTCAAGAAAGTACTGCAAGCAATCTATTGCGCAGAATGTTGCCTTTTTTCTAAAGCTTGCAGGTCCAAAAACAAGAGTAAAATTATTTGTGTCTTCTGGATGGATAGTATTAGAGCACACACAACAATGCTGCTCATGCATCTTTTCTTTTTTTTCAATATGATGATCTATGAGATTCTTCAAATGGATACTGCCACTGTCAATATCATTCTTCATCTTGATAAGTTCATCAAAATCAAGTGTATTCATAACGTCTCTAAGCTTGTTTTTCACCTAATGCACCTCTTTTTTTGCTTTAGATATCTATTTCACCTTGCCTGCAGCATTCTTTTTGCGCTCTTCAAACTGGACATACCATCGGTTTGAAGCAGAATCATAAGTAAAGATAACATTTTGCTTTCTTGTTTTGTCAATAGCAAAAAGCAAGGGCATAGGGATTGTAGTCTCATAACTTGATCCCCTCTTGTACATCTTCCGTCTGAATTCTGTTGCCATCGTGCAGGTATGGATTAAAATCCTTATTTTTATATTGCTTTTCATACCTATTTTTGTATGAATTAAATTACTGATAATAATATAAATAAAAATACTGATATTTAAATGTTGTGGTTTGTGGTTTGATGAATGATTTGAAAAATCCCAATAATTATCTGACACGCAGAAATGTTTTTAAATAGCCTAATATTTCCTTCTTGCATGGAGATTAATTATTTAGTAACAGTAAAAAGTGATAAAGGAAAAGATAAATTAGTTTGGTCAGATTCAACAAAAAGTGCCAGAATCCACAGATATATTTCAATCCAAGAGCAAAAAAGGTATTTTCATAATAATCCGACTACACTTCAGGAAGCAATAAGAATAGCCACTATCTTTAAACCCATTAGAACTGGATTAGCAAAACGTGTTGAGGTATCATTTCTTGAACCTGAACTTTATTTAGATACTGAAAAACCTTATTTTACAGTACAATATGTAGAGGCTAGAAGATAACAGGGATTTATCCATATTTTTAGGTTTTATTCTCTATGTAAAAGAGAATACCATTTTGTAAGCATAGGCATGTAGGTCTGCAGCAATTTATTTGATTGAGTATTAACTTCTTCTATGACATCTGCACAGCGGTTAGTGAACATAATCGAATGATGCAGAGAATCTGCATTGCTTCTTCCATGAGTTATTACAACAGGTTTATTTATGCCAAGACATAAAGATCCACTGTATTTCTCACATATGTTTAGAGTATTATGAGAGATAACTGCTGTTTCATCTGCTTTTGGATATCTTAGCTTGCAGAAGGCTTCAGCTGTCTTTATGAATATGTTTCCAGTCTTTGCATCGCATACATAGCCATCAGCTTCTCCCAGAAGCACATCATCTGGTTCCTTATTTCCTATGTAGTTTATTGCACCCTTATCAGAAAGTTTTTCCAGAAGGCTAAAAGCTTTCCTATCAAGACTGCTTCCCTTATAATCTTCTTCGCCGATTGTAAGCTGCGCAATAAGAGGTTTTTCTATATTCTTCGCAGCCTTTAAGTATGATGTAAGAAGAAGAGCATATTGAGCAATATTGTGCTCATTGCAGTCAGGATTTGCCCCAACATCAGCTATTGCGCAAGAGCCATCTTTTGAAAGAAAAGGCACTTCGCATATTATTGGAACTTTTGTGGATGGACGTTTTTCCTTCTTTTTCTGACGCTTTTTAAGGGATTCTATCAGCCCAACATAAATATATGCAGCAGCAGCTGTAGCTCCGCTGTTTCCTGCTGAAACAACAGCATCTGCAACATCATTCTTTAACAGATACATCGCCCTGACAATAGATGAATCTTTTTTAGTCCTTACAAGCCATGGCTTGTCGCGCATACTTATTATATCTTCTGCATGGAATATTGAGATCCTGCTGTCTTCTGATGCTTTCCTTATATCATTGATTAATGATTTATCAAGAGTTTTTATTTTATTCTGCTTATTGTAATTTAAGGAGTCATTTTCGAGGATATGGGAATCTATAGAATAATTTTTTAATATGGGCTTAATCTTTTCTTTATCGCCAGTAAGAATGATTGATAAATCATTATTTTCCAAAGCCAAAAGTGAACCTTTTACTACTTCTTCAATTCCGCATTCGCATGTCATTGCATCTACTGCTATTATATTCATTTTGATGGAATATTTAGGGGTGGAATTGCGTATATATAATTATCTATAATCTCATAAAAAGATACTGTTTGACTAGTTAAATTTATAAATGTCTAATCATTTCAGATAAAATAAAATGAACCACAATAATAAAGAAATAGCACATTTAAAGTATTTAGGAGAGACTAGGGCAGAAGCAATAAATACACTAGAAGAAGAATTAAAAAAAGGATCAGATTTTTTAGAAAGAGCAGAGATAACAGATTCCATAAACCATAGAGATGGGGGAATGCCAAATAAAAGGTTAGGCTATGTTGCAGGAATCTGTGGGTCTAGGGAAGCTAGAAACGAATTTGATTTAGGAAAAGATGTTTATAAGTTAGTTTATTTTAATTGTATAATAAAAAGAGAAGGTAACTGGGAATATGGCGGTGGAACAATACATTCACCCAGCCTTCAGGACATAGTTGATTACACACCATTGAATCCTAAGGGGGCTAAATATTAGTATTTCTTATTTTTCCTGTTTTTTTGAAGTTATGGAAATCCTAAAATCCTACTTACCCAGCCCTAAAGGACTGGGCTTGCGCAGGATTTTCGAGACGGATTTCTAAGACACAAAAAAAGCACAAAACACAAATAGCATTCATCCTCGCCCTCAAGGGCAAGGCTTTCTGCTTTTTTTCGTGTAATCATAAATTTGTTTTCTGACAATTTTATTTCAGTTTAATCTAATGTTAATTTAACAGCTCATTATTAGATCAATCAAATCTGCTAAAATTAACAGCTAAAAGACATCCTATGATATTTTTTCAGATCCCTCTTGTTTTCTATACTGAGAAACCCAGTTATCATAAGCATCATAGAGACCGCATTTCAGACCAACAGTCCAAAAAAGATTGGCAGCATTTTCAAACCATTCTTCATTTGGCTCAATTAAAATATCTTTTTTGCTTTCTTTTGCGAAATCCTGTAAATTCTTGACAATATTATTCACAACATGATTCTCATTTATATCTTCCATATTCAAAGAATGCGGCCTTTCTGCTTCAGCAAGCACATAATCATCATCACATAGTGAACCAGAACCCAATACATAGAGATGGCTGGCATAAAATCCATTCATACTCCGGTCTTCAGGATCCATGCCGCCTTCAATACGGATAAAGGAATTAGTAAAAATATCTATATATAACCTATTATAGCCAGTAATATCTGAGCAGACATACTCCAGACTAAATAAATCATTCTCTAAAATAAAACCATCATTATTATAAATCTTACTAAATTCATCAGAACTATCTTTGATTAATTGTTCAAGCTCCAGATTCTGATCCTTATAAGGAGGAGGCATAATAAATTGGAATTGATTAGCGGTTTAAATATGTTGGGGTTTCCTAAATAATTCAGTTAACTTTTTATATCATTTACAATTTATATTTCACCAAGACTAATTGTTATACCCAGAAATGTCAATACTCCAACCTTAAGGTTGGAGATATGGACATTTCTGGTCGAACTCCTCCCAAAAGGATACCCCAACATTTATGTTGGGGAGGAGTTCATAATATATATTACAAAAACAAGAGGGACAATCATGGCAACAATCGAAAATTATGATTTTAAAACTATAGAAGAAGAGATGAAAGCATTATGGAAGAAGATAAAGCTGCTCCATAAACTTGAGATCAAGAATAAAAGCGGAGACAGGTATTTCTTTCTTGACGGTCCGCCTTATGCTAATTTTGTGCCACATGTAGGGCATATCAGGAATACAGTATATAAAGATCTTTACATAAGATGGGCATTTATGAAAGGCATGAATGTCCTTTTCCAGCCAGGTTTTGACACTCATGGTCTTCCGATTGAGAATATGATTGAGAAAAAACTGGATATCAAGAGCAAGCAGGAAATAAAAAAGATAGGCATATCGAAATTCATGAAAGAATGCAGGGACTCTGCTGCATTGAACAAAGACCTTTGGATGGATGTATATGATAAGTTAGGATCATATTATTCATTGAAGAAGCCTTATCTGACTTATCATAACAGCTATATAGAAAGCGCATGGTGGGCCTTTAAAAAAATATGGGATAAAGACCTGGTCTATGAAGGAAAAAAACCAGTGCACTGGTGCCCAAAGTGCCAGACAGCTTTGGCAGGTTATGAAGCAACAGATGCTTACAAGAATGTGACAGATCCTGCAATATATGTTAAATTCAAGATTAAGGACAGCGACGAACAGATTCTTGTATATACAACTACTCCCTGGACTCTTCCTGCAAATGTCGCTATAGCAGCTCACCCTGAAGTAGATTATGCAATTGTGGATACTACTGCACATGGCAAGATTATCATAGCTCAAAAACAGCTTAATCTTCTGACAGATCTGGAAATAGGATTTACTGTAATTAAGACAATAAAAGGAAAAGAGCTACAGGGCAAGGAATATGAGCCGCTTCTTGACACACTGCCGATCCAGCAGGAGTTGAAGAATGATAAAAAAGCGCTCAGGATATACATGTCTATCCCTATCATGAAGGAAAGGGTATCAGGCAAGGTTGCTTTAAAAAAAGGAATCAAAGCAGGTGATGTGTTTGAGGACTTTGTCACAGATGAAGAAGGAACAGGGTTTGTTCATGTTGCTCCTGGCCACGGCAAAACTGACAATGAAGTAGGCCGCAATTATGGGCTTCCTGAACTCAGCCCAGTTGATGATGAATGCAAATTCACTGAAGAGGCAGGCGAGTTTAAAGGAAGGTTTGTAAAAGAAGCTGACCACGATATAGCTGAACTGATACATAAGAACGGCAAGATGCTTCATTATGATAAGACTGAGCACAATTATCCTTTATGCTGGAGATGCAAATCGCCTTTAATATTCAGGATGAGCAACCAGTGGTTCATGAAAGTTGACAAGATAAAAAAAGACATGCTGAAAGCAAATGAAAAAGTAAACTGGCAGCCAGACTTTGCAAAGGAAAGATTCCAAAGCTGGGTAGAAAATGCTGAAGACTGGAACTTTTCAAGACAGCGTTACTGGGGCATCCCTATACCTATCTGGAAATGCGAATGCGGAAGCAAGATTGTAGTAGGCTCTCTTGAGGAATTAAAGGCACTTTCACGTGAGCATGTGGATGAAGATTTTGATATGCATAATGCAAACACTGTCAAGCTCAGGTGCGAATGCGGTAAAGACGCTGAAAGGATAAATGATATTTTTGATGTATGGTATGATTCAGGATGCGCTCCTTATGCATCACTTCATTACCCATTTGAAAACAAGGAAATCTTTGAAAGCCATTATCCAGTAAGCAGAATAAATGAAAGCCAGGATCAGGTAAGAGGATGGTTCTACTCACTGATGTTCTGTGGCATAGCAGTATTCGACAAAGCGCCTTATCAGACAGTCTCAATGCCCGGGTGGGTGCTTGATGAGAAAGGTGAGAAAATGAGCAAAAGCCTTGGCAATGTCACATGGGGAAAAGAAGGCATTGAAGAGCTTGGCGCTGATGCTCTGCGATTCTATTACTGCTGGGACATCAATCCAGCTGAGACTCAAAGATTCAATAAGGAGATAATCAAGAATGAAATCAATAAATATTTTTCAATATTCTGGAATATGCAAAAGCTGATATTGTCAGCAAACAAAGCAATGAATGAGCCTGTAAGCAAAGAGATTGAAGACAAGTGGATATTATCAAGGCTTAACAGCATGATAAAAACAGTGCGCGAGTATATAGAAAGCTTTGAGCTGCACAATGCTGGCAGATTGATTTATGATTTCATAATAAACGACCTCAGCAGATCCTATATCCAGCTTGTCAGGGAAAGGATGGCTTCAGACATGAATCCGTATTATATTGCAAATAAATGCCTGACAGAAACAGCAAAGATTACAGCTTCAATAACACCATTTTTCTCAGAAAAGGTGTATCAGATATTGAAACAGGCAACTCCATCATTATCTGAAGAATCAGTTCATCTTGAGCATCTGCCAGAAGCTGATGAAAAGCTGATTGACAGCGAACTTGAGCAGGAGTTTGAGATTGCAAAGGATATAATTACTGCAACTCTTGCTGCAAGAGAAAAAGCGCAGCTTGGTGTCAGGTGGCCTGTCAGGACAATTACAATACTGGCAAAAGATAAGAAAACAGAAAAGAGAATCCAAAAATTCGAAGGGCTCATAAAGACTCAGACCAATGTGAAAGATATTGCTATAAAAGATGTAATACCTGATGTAAAACATAAGATAACTGCAAATTATGCAAAGCTTGGTCCTGATTTCGGAGCGCTTGCGCCGCAGATAATCTTAAAGCTTGCAACAGACAGTCCAGAGAGTGTGCTCAAAAAGATAAGGACAGAAGGCAAATATACTATCAAGATTGATGGAAAAGAAGTCTCATTAAAAGAAGAGCATCTTAAAATAGAAAAAGCTGTTCCTGAAGGCCTTATTGAATCAGAATCTGATTCTGGAGCAGTTTATCTTGACACATTCAGGACAGAAGAGCTTGAAGCAGAAGGATTCTCAAGAGAGCTTATGAGAAGGGTGCAGATGCTAAGAAAAACAGCAGGACTGCAGAAGAAGGATAATATAACTCTTTTTGTAGAATGTGATTATGAATTGAATGAATGGTTCACAAAGTGGCTGGATTCAATCAAAGAGAAAGTAGGGGCTGAAGTGCTGAAGATCTCAGAACATAAGCCAAACAGGAAGCATGAGCATAGTTCGGAAGAGAAAGTTAAGGGCAGGGTGTTCAAGCTGTATCTTGACAAGGTTTGAGATTCAAGATTCTGAGCCAACAGGTTTTTAAAGTCAACAATATTTTAAAAAAAAGAGAGGGGTGAATAGTTATCACTCTGGTTAATTCTAGAGAATATTTGGAGGTCAAAATGACAAAACATGTATATGAGGATTCAAATTTAACAGGAGTAGTAATTCTGGGACAATACCAAGATGGAGATATTAGAGAAGCTCTAAGGCAATTTAGAGACCCATTTCAACTGGTTAAAGAACAGAATAATAAATGGTTATATTGGGATTCTATTAATCATGAGGAAAAAGCACCAGTAGGCATTACAATCACTTATGAAGCTAGCCATACACAACCAGAACACATACTAGCTAGTACATTAGGTCCTACAAAATTTGTTAATAAAAGATCTCTGGAAGGCTATCTGGAGGAATTTCTGAAGGTAACAGGTATAAAAGAGTTAGATAGCAGGAGAGAACAATTCGTAGAAGAGCCATTTAAAGGATGGGAATATATTTCAAAACAAATTCGAACATAACTTCTTTCTTTTTTTATTAATTCTCTGATGAGGAAAATAATTACCAATAACACTATCAAATCCAAAAGTGTGCTGATATCAGAATTCTAAAATTAGATATAAATCAGGTTTACGCAGGAGAATCATTAATCTTAACACTTATGCCTGATAAAAAGTTTTATAAACCCTCATTAAATCTTATATTCAATACCATAAACCTGCCTCCGTGGCTTAGTGGTATAGCGCAGCCTTGGTATGTTAAAAGCAACAAAAAGGCTGAGGTCGCGAGTTCAACTCTCGCCGGAGGCTGTTTTTAATTTTAGAAGGGGGGAAATTATGGCAAGTCTGGGTTTTGAACAGAAATTATGGCAGGCAGCAGATAAATTAAGAAATAATATGGATGCTGCTGAATATAAGCATGTTGTGCTGGGTTTGATTTTTCTGAAGTACATATCTGATTCTTTTGAAGAATTATATAATAAATTGAAAGAGGAGGAATTATCAGATCCTGAAGATAAGGATGAATATTTAGCAGAAAGGGTATTCTGGGTTCCTCAAGAAGCAAGATGGGAATATCTGCAGAATCATGCAAAACAGCCAGAAATTGGAAAAATAATTGATGATGCTATGGATGCTATTGAAAAAGAAAATCCTTCGCTTAGAGGAGTTCTTCCCAAAGATTATGCAAAGCCAACACTTGACAAGAGAAGATTAGGCGAATTAATTGATTTGATTGGAACAATTGGCCTTGGTGATAAAGAAAGCAAGAAAAGAGACATTCTTGGAAGAGTATATGAATATTTCTTAGGACAATTTGCAGATGCAGAAGGAAAAAAGGGCGGGCAGTTCTATACTCCAAGAAGCATTGTAAAAATTTTAGTTGAAATGCTGCAACCTTATAAAGGCAGAGTATATGATCCTTGCTGTGGTTCAAGCGGAATGTTTGTGCAATCAGAAAAATTTATCATGGAACACGCAGGAAAAATTGATGAAATTTCAATCTATGGCCAGGAAAGCAACCCAACAACATGGAAATTAAGCAAGATGAATCTGGCTATCAGAGGCATTGAAGGAAATATTGCTTTAGGAGATTCATTCCATAATGACCAGCATAAAGACCTGAAAGCTGAATTTATTATTGCCAATCCACCATTCAATATTTCCGATTGGGGCGGCGAACATCTGCGGGAAGATATAAGATGGAGATATGGCGCTCCACCGGTTGGCAATGCTAACTTTGCATGGGTCCAGCATATGGTCCATCACTTGACCTCAAATGGAATGGCAGGATTTGTATTGGCAAACGGTTCAATGTCTTCCAATACAAGCAATGAAGGTGAGATTCGCAAGAATCTAATTGAAGCTGACTTGGTTGACTGCATGATTGCCTTGCCTTCGCAATTATTTTACAACACCATGATACCTGCTTGCTTA
>JAYEPB010000076.1:0-12901 GCA_034723595.1 Nanobdellota archaeon | reverse complement strand
TCACCAATTTTTTTAGTCAGTTGTACGCTTTACTGCCAGCTTTTGATCTACAAGCTGGCGGTACAACTGCTAAAAAATATAAAAAAGAACTAGAATTTTAATCTTCCTCACATAAGTTGACTTTGCCTTTTCTGCGAAAGTTTTATATATGTTATGCCACTTTCTTATAGGAGAAGAGAGAAAAGAAGCGAATATAAATATATTAGAGGCATATTTTCTCAGCTAAAGAAAGTTGTTTTATAGAATGGCAAAATCAAAACTTAAACCATTATTACCAAGCTTAAGAGAAAGGAAAAGATACCTTGCTTATGAAATCATATCAAAGGAAGATCTTAATCTTTTTGTTGATGTTGACGAAATTTCAGAAGCATTGACATGGGGTGCGCAGGATTATCTTGGTGATATTGGCATGGCAGATGCAGGTCTGATGATCCTAAAGGATAAGTATGATTCTAAAAGTCAGAAAGGTCTTATCAGAGCAGCGCATAAGTCAATTAATAACCTTAGGGCAGCATTAGCTTTCATCTCATCAATAGGCAATAAGGATGTTATAGTAAGGTCTGTGGGTGTAA
This sequence comes from Nanobdellota archaeon, assembly GCA_034723595.1. Classification (GTDB taxonomy): domain Archaea; phylum Nanobdellota; class Nanobdellia; order Woesearchaeales; family JAGLGH01; genus JAGLGH01. The sequence goes on along the minus strand of JAYEPB010000076.1, from coordinate 12,329 downwards.
GCGGAATAATGAAAAAAGCATATGAGAATTATGTAGCTGGATGAGAATTAAACAAGAAAAAAATAAAAATTATAGAAAGGAGGGATAAAATGCAACCTATGCAACATCAAATGATGGGTTATGACAGGGCAATTACAATGTTCAGCCCTGACGGAAGATTATTGCAAGTAGAATATGCAAAAAAGACAGTAAAGCAGGGCTCGACTGCAATCGGGATGGTTTGCCAGGACGGGGTGATATTTGTCACAGATAAGAGAATTGTGGACAAGTTCATTGTAGCAGAAGCTGTAGAGAAGATATTTCAGATAGATGACAATATTGGCGCTACTGCATCAGGCATCCTGTCAGATGCAAGAGTACTTATAGAAAGGGCGCAGCAATCTGCGCAGCAACATAAGATTACTTATGATACTGAAATAGATGTTTCAACAATTGTCAAGGAGATGTGTAGTCTTAAGCAGATATGCACTCAGTCTGGCGGATTGAGGCCATTTGGGGTAAGCCTGCTTGTTGGAGGAATAAACCCAGACGGCACACCTTCACTTTTTGAGACTGACCCTACAGGGATATTTTTCCAGTATTATGTATGCGTAATCGGCGAGGGCGAATCTGAAGTTGAAGAGATATTGCAGAAAAAGTACAGCAGAGACATCACTATGGAAGATGGTCTTAAATTATGTGTAGCAGCCCTGAACAAAGTAATTGGCAAGGAATTCAGTATTGACCGCATCGATGCAGCATTAATCAGCATTAAGGAAAGGAAATTTACTAAATTGTCCAGGATTAAGCTCGAAAAGCTGCTTAAGGAAGCAAGGAAGAAGAGCTAGAGGATTAAGACTATAAAATGAATCATGAAATACGATTTAATAAAAGGGGGTATTGATTATGGCAGCTTATGTAAATATTGAAGATTCAGTCATTGCAAGGCTGAAAACACAGGGAATGAGATTTGAGATTCTTGTTGATTGTGATAAAGCTCTTCTTTTGAAAAAGGGAAATGATATTGACATATCAGATGTCCTTGCTTCAGGGGTGATATTTACAGATTCAAAAAAAGGGGAAAAAGCTTCAGAGAATGAGCTTAAACAGATATTTGGGACAGATGACTGCATGGCGATTGCACAAGAGATTATAAGAAAGGGAGAAATACAGCTTACTGCTGAGCACAGGAAAACTATGCTTGAGCAAAAAAGAAAGAAGATAATGGCTGCAATACAGCAGAATGGAGTTGACCCCAAGACCCATATCCCCCATCCTATGACAAGAATAGAAAATGCATTTGAACATGCAAACATCAAGATTGATGAATTCAAGGATGTAAAACTGCAGGTGCAGGAAATTGTCAGGCAGCTGCTGCCGATTCTTCCTATAAAATTTGAGATAAAAGAGATACAGCTGACAATCGCAGCGGAGTTTGCACCAAAATCACATAATGCTATTGCTTCTTTTGGAAGGAAACTAAGAGAAGAATGGCAGAATGACGGCAGTCTTGTTGTCGTTCTGGAGATACCAGGAGGACTTGAGCAGGAACTTTATGATAATGTAAATGCCGTATGCCATGGCAATGTGGCTGCAAAAGTTCTTGCCATCAGGTGATAGCAAGATTCTTTTCTGGCTGAGAAGAATATGGCTGATAAAAATGATAATAAGATACATGAGGATTGATAAAATATGAGCGAATTATTAGTGAAATCAAAAGAAATTGCAGTTCCAGGAGAAGAACTTGCAATAGGAATGGATTTTCTACCATCGTATGGAACTTACAGGGATGGAGATAAAATCATAGCAAATAAGCTTGGTTTAGTGCATATAGAAGGTAAAGTTGTGAAGCTTATTTCACTTTCAGGAAGATATATTCCAAAACGGGGAGATACAATAATAGGAGATGTAACTGACCTTCTTATGAGCGGTTGGAGAATTGAAACAAATTCTGCATATAGCGCAGTGCTTGGCATGAAGGATGCAACAAGTGAGTATATAGCGAGAGGCGCTGATCTTTCACAATACTTTGCTATTGGTGATTGGGTAGTTGCTAAGATAACCAATGTGACAAGCCAGAAACTCATTGATGTAACTATGAGGGGTCCTGGGCTTCGTAAGTTAAATGGCGGCAGGATCATCTATATCAATACAAACAAGGTGCCAAGGATAATAGGCAAGGCAGGTTCAATGGTATCGATGATAAAAGATGCAACAGGGTGCAAAATAATTATCGGTCAGAATGGTGTTGTATGGGTGCAAGGTGAACCAGAGATGGAGATTCATGCTGTGGAAACAATAAAGAAGATTGAGAGAGAATCACATTTGAGTGGGTTGACAGATAAGATAAAGATTTATCTTGAGACAATAACTGGCAAGAAGCTTGAGGCGCAAACCCAGAAATATCCTCAAAAATAATTTAATCAAGGTGATTTTAAATGGTATTTAAAAGAGAAGGAAGAAAAAATGATGAGCCAAGAAAGATAATTGCTAAAGTAGGGATAATTCCAAGGGCAGATGGTTCAGCATATTTTAAAATAGGGAATACTGAGGCATATGCAGCAGTATATGGTCCAAGGAATCTTTTTCCAAGATTCAAGCAGGATCCTACAAAAGGTATATTAAGATGTAATTATAACATGATGCCTTTCAGTGGGATGGGAAATAGGGTCAGGCCTGGGGCTAACAGGCGGGCAAAGGAGATATCCATGGTAACTGAGAAAGCTCTGCTGCCAGTTCTTGATCTTGTAAATTATCCAAATTCAGTGGTAGATGTATTTATTGAACTGCCGCAGACAGATGCTGGAAGCAGGTGTGCAGGGATATGCGCAGCTTCAATGGCTCTTGCAGACGCAGGATTAGTAATGAAAGATCTTGTCTGCTCTGTTTCAGTAGGGCATATCGATAATACCCTTCTTGTTGACCTGGATTATGCTGAAGAAGCGTGTGACGGCGTTGTTGCAGACATACCTCTTGCAGTAATCCCCAGGACTGGAGAATATACACTTCTCCAGATGGATGGTATTATTGAAAAGGAAGACCTTTTTAAGGTAATGGAATTAGGAAAGAAAACAATAGGTATGATCTATGAAGTGCAGAAGAATGCACTTAAGGAAAAATATATGATAGAACCAGTTATGGCAAAAAAAACTGTACAAGGAGGTATCAAAAATGAATGATGACCTTAAATCACATATGCTAAAAACACTTGAAAAAGGGTTGCGTTATGATGGCAGGAAACTTGATGAATTTAGACAAGTCTCTGTTGAGACAGGGGTTATCAAGACTGCAGAAGGCTCAGCGCGTATAAAGATAGGTGAAACAGAAGTCCTTGTCGGAATCAAGACAGAAGTGGGCACACCTTATCCTGATTCTCCTGATGAAGGTACAATCATGGTAGGGGTAGAGCTTTTGCCGTTGTCAAATCCTGATTTTGAGATGGGACCTCCATCTATTAATTCAATAGAACTTGCAAGAGTTGTTGACAGAGGCTTAAGAGAGAGCCATGCTATTGATTTCAAAAAGCTCTGCATAAAAAAAGGAGAGAAAATATGGATTCTATGCATAGACATATGTCCAATCAATGATGCTGGCAATCTCTTTGATGCAGCTGCTCTGGGAGCTATTGCTGCACTGCAGACTGCAAAATTCCCTGAATTCGACGGAGTCACAATAAATTATAAGGAACTGACAGATGTTTCTCTGCCTGTTTCAAAAGTGCCTGTTGAAGTCACAGTCTGGAAGATAGGAAATTACTTTATTGTTGATCCATCACCAGAAGAACAAGAGCTTGCAGATGGAAGGATGACAGTAGCTACAATGGAAGATGGCAAGTTGTGCGCAATGCAGAAAGGCGGAGTCATACCTTTGACTATTGAGAATATCAAAAACATGGTCGAGATTGCAGTGGAAAAGACCAAAGAGTTGAGATCTCATCTAGGAGGAGATTAGGATGGTTAAAAATATCCCTGATTCAGATGAACCAATAACTGATTTTACAAAGTATGAACGCGCTAGAATGATAGGCTCAAGAGCACTCCAGATTTCAATGGGGGCTCCTTTTCTTATCAATCTTTCTGAAAAAGAACTTGAGAAAATAGACTATAATCCAATCAGGATAGCAAAACTTGAGTTTGAGAAAGGCATACTTCCAATAACTGTAAAAAGACCTATGCCAGAACGAAAGGAAAGCGCAAAGAAGTAAATAAATAAAAACCTTTATAAATAAACCCCAACATCCTATAATTAGAATTAATAGAGGGATATATAATGAAAATTCCAAAGATTATCAAAAGGTATTGCCCAAAATGCAAAACTCATACTGACCAGAAGGTTACAAGTGCTAAAAAAAGGACTGTCAGTTCAGCTCATCCTCTTGCAAAGTTTGCAAAAGCAAGAGCAGGATTTGGCAAAGGAACTGGTAATTTAGGAAAGTATGGTTCAAAACCAGCTATCAGTAAATTCAAGATGGCTGGCAAAAAGACAAGCAAGAAGACTGATTTTAGGTATGAATGCTCTGTATGCAAGAAATCTACTGTGCAAAAGAAGGGCGTCAGGGCCAAAAAAGTAGAGTTCAAATAGCTGTTGCAAGTCTTGCAATATAAATATTCATTAAAAATCATGTTCAGGAGGATATAATTATGAAAAAGATCAAGGAGCCGGCAAGTAGATTCATAAAGATAAGATGCCCAAAATGCAAGAACGAGCAGATAATGTTCGGGAAGAGCAGTAGTATAATAAAGTGTTTGGTATGCGGCAAAGTTCTTGCAGAACCTACAGGTGGTAAGAGTAAGGTTAAGGCAAGGATTCTTGAAGTGCTTGAATAAGAAATTTTCTTCGAAAATTTTTCAATTTAAAATGTTTTATCATAAGAAAGGATTTCCAGAGGAAGGGGAACTTGTGCTGTGCACAGTCACAAGTGTTCAATATAATTCTGTGTTTGTAGAAATTGATGAATATGGCAAAACTGGTATGATCCATATATCAGAAGTCAGCCCAGGAAGGATAAGGAATATAAGAGACTATGTTGTTGAAGGCAAAAAAATTGTCTGTAAAGTCTTGAGGATACATCATGAGAGAGGACACATAGACCTTTCACTTAGGCGTGTTTCTGAAGGCCAGAGAAGAAAAAAAGTCAATCAGCTCAAAAAAGAGCAGGTCTGTGAGAAGATAATTGAATTTGTCGCATCTAATCTTAAGAAAAATGTAAGAGCTATTTATGATCCTGTATTTGATAAGGTTTTTGATGAGTACGGGGGTCTAAGCGATTGTTTCAGCGATATTGTCAAGGGTGACTTTGACATCAAAAATCTTGGTCTTGATAAGAAAACAGAAAGTTTGCTTAAAGAGATAATTACGCAGAGGATAAAACCTGAACTGGTTGAAATAAAAGGCGAGTTTAATCTAGTCAGTTATGCACTAGCAGGAGTTGATGTAATAAAAGAGGCTCTTCTCAAAGGTGAGAAGATTGATGGTGATTTTTCTATAAAATACAAAGGTGCGGGAAAATATACTCTTGAGATAATAGCAGAAACCTATAAAGAAGCAGAGGATATCCTCAGCAAGGTGGAAGATGCTGTTATTAACCATGTTGTCAAAAATGATGGAGATGCAAGTTTTACTCGAGTGGATAAGAAATAATTTGTATGGAATGATGGCAAAACATATATTAAAGTGCAGCGGTTGTGGTGAATATACTATGAATGAAGTTCACAGTTGTGGCTCTCCTGCACTACTTGTTAAGCCAGCTAAGTATAGTCCTGAAGATAAATATGGTAAATACAGGCGTGAAACAAAGAAAGAACTGTTTAGAAAAGAGGGATTATTGTAAGATGTGGAAATTCACTCCTGTCGGAAAGAAGCCAAAACTGCATCATCCAATACTTATGGTTGGTCTTCCAGGTATAGGTAATGTAGGGAAAATCACAGTTGATTTCCTGGTCGATAACCTGAAGGCAAAAAAGATATATGACATATTTTCCTATACATTTCCAAATTCTGTTTTTGTCACTGAAAATAATCTTATTGAGTTAATATCAATGTCAATCTTTCATAAAAATGTGAATGGCAAAGATATTTTGTTTCTTGCAGGAGATGTGCAGCCAACTGAAGATGTCGCAAGCTATGAATTCTGCGATGAGATTCTGAAGATAATGAAAGCGCAAGGGTGCAAAGAGATTGTGACAATCGGAGGCATAGGTCTTGCTGATTTGCCAAATAAGCCGCAAGTATATATCACTGGTAATTCGAGGAAGTTTATTGATGAATACAAAAAAGGCATAAAAGTAAATGACAAAATATATGGTGTTGTTGGACCGATTATAGGAATATCAGGTTTGCTTGCCGGACTTGGCGGTAAATTTGGGATTGATGTAGTATGCCTTCTTGCTGAAACTTTTGGTCATCCTATGTACATTGGAGCTAAAGGAGCGCGAGTAGTGCTTAAGGCACTTGATATCAAACTAGGGCTTGAATTGGATTTCAAAAGTCTTGATAAGGAGATTAAGGAAATGGAATCAGATCTTATAAAGAGAGTTTCTGATCTTGAGGATCTTGCCAAGCAGAAATCTCCTGGTGAGTCTACTAGTTATATTGGTTAGGTTTTTGAGATAATTGTTTCTTGATTCGAAAGGTTTTAATATTCTTAGTGTGTCGGATAATATAAATTATGATTATTTGATGGAAAGGTGATGTTAGATGAATAAGATTATATTGATGATTGTTATGCTTGTTGTTTTGGCAAGTTTTGTTAATGCCAATGATAATATTACTACCATAAATTTTGATGTAGAAAGCGATTGGCAGCAGGAGTCTGCAAGTGCGACAGATTTTATAGGTGGTAACGTCAGTTTGCAATACTCTTTGTCAGGCTATAGGGAAATAAACCTTGGCTCCAATAATGTTTGGAGGTCATCAGGAAGCAATCCTCATCAGTTTGTGGATGGATATGAATCCAGTTACTGGTTTGCAACCATTCCTACAGCACGTATGGAAGTGTGGACTTCACCTTTTATACTTGGGAAATACAGTTTTACATGTGCTGGTTATACTGATTTTAGAACACCGGAAGATTGGATTTTTGAAGCTTATGATGGTTCTAGTTGGCATACTATACACTCTAAACTTAACCAACGTTTTTCTGCGCCATATTCTACCAAGGAATATACAATCTCTAATGTTGAGGAGTATAGTAGGTTCAAATGGACTATATCAGATGTATATACCCCTAGGGCCCCAACTAATGCAGTTGAGGTTTCAGAATTAAAGATTTATGAGCGCATTAAGGTATATCCCACTTCCCAATCGTATTATATTTATTCAGATGGTTCTCAAATTGACACTTCTGGTTGGAACATAATTTCATCAATTAAAACAAGCGAAGTGATTCTTTCAAGCACAGATATTAAATATTTGGTTAGTTTTGACGGCAGGACAACATGGAAATATTGGGATGGGAATTCATGGGAAGTATCCAATCTAAATGATGTGCAGGTAAATGGAATGGATGATATAACTTTAGAAGGTCTTACCCAATCAGAATGGTCATCAATAGGCGGATTTAATCCTGGAACCCTTGATTTTGCAATAGATTTAGAGAGTACAGTGAATTCAAGAACGCCAACATTAAATCAAATCATAATTAATTATTCTTCAGGAAATAATAATCCTATTTATTTAGATTTTATGTCGTTTTCAGAAACAACCAACTTCTCAGAAGGTGATGTTACAAATGTAACAAGTCTTACTTTAGCAATTGATAATAAGGGAAAGATAGCATTCCCCTCAGACCATAATGTCAATGCAGAGGGTGCTGATTATGACACAAATGTAAAGATTGAAGATGCCCTTATTTATGTAAACAGCGCAGCTCTTGACTCATCCTTCAATGATTCAGCAACATTGACATTCGAAGGCGTTGATTGTAACTATCCTTATGTGTATTATTCAGCTACTGCATCAACAAGAGCAGCAATCCTTACAGAGAATACGCTATGTCCTTCTTCAATCTGTTCAAATATTCAGTGTACTGGTTCAACATTGACAGTTGATGTGACACAATTTTCTGGTTATGCTGTTAACGGAAGCGCAAACCTGACAATTGATGCAGATGATCCTAAATATGTTGGTGAACTTGTGACATTTACAGCGGAATACAGGAATGCTACTGGATTGATTGAGGGTGCGACATGCACAATCAGCCTTCCTGGCGGAGACCATGCGATGAATGAGCTGGCAAGCCATATATACAATTATTCTACAACATTTGCATCAGCGCAGACAGTTGATTACAATGTGACATGCAGCAAGGCTGGGGAGAATACTGTGTTTGCGAATGATACTGCAATCATAAATGCAGTAGATATCCCTGAGTTCTCAACAATAACTTTAGGATTAGGATTGATTGCTGTGTTAGCAGGATTATTTATAATCAGAAAACGGAAATGACTTTCTTATTTTTTTAATCTTTTTTTATATCAATCCAGGCAGATTTCTGAATAAAGCTATTATGATTAGTATCAGCAGAATTGGTGTTATAAAATATATAGCTTTTGCAAACACTCCTGCAGACATTGCTGCTGCTTCGTGCGGCTTATTTAAGGAATAACCCTTGTATACAACATATCTTGTAAGGAATGGAAATAAGGAATATATTATCAACGCTATTAAGTAAAAGACTTCTGCAAAGAGCATCAGTGCAGCGCCAGTGAATCCTGCATTGACGCTTTGCCTTAACATAACCTGATAACATTGAGGATTATTATCATATACATATATGCAGCATTCTTTGTCTTCTACTGATTCACATTTATGGTCCATAGGTATAATCTTTGTTCCCTCTGGAAGTGAGATTTCATCTTTGCACATTATAGATTCTACTTGAGGACAGACCATAAAATTGTTGTTATAGACGAGGTAGAAGAATACTATAGCAATTAATGCTATTATCTTAAATAATATCTGGAATCTGTATTTTTTCAGGAAATCGCCTAATGATATACTCATATGGCTTTAAACATAATCCAGTTATTTAAACTTTTCTATGCGTTTAGAATTTTGGGAGATTAGTCTTACCACTTAAGAATAGAAAAATTTAAATAAGGGTTCTTGTTTCATATTTCCGGAGGGATACAATGAATGCAACAAGATTCATATTAATATTATTGACAGTTTACTTAAGCTTATTGACTACTATATTTGCAGTATTTAGAGTAAATAAATATTTTATAAGCGAACTTATCATCTTTGCTTTTTTGGCAATATTCGGATTGGTTGTTCTTACTAAACAATATCTCGGGCGAAAGAATGCTAGTGCAGTTTCTACACTTTTTTTTTCAATTGTGCTACTTAATACGCTTTTCTTATATCTCACACCTGCAGCAGAATCATTACAGCCTCAGGTACTTTATGTGATGCTTGTAAGCGCACTGTTTGGATTATTATTTAGCTTGGTAAGACAGGACATAGACCAAAGGGAGTATGAAGATAATCCTGAAATAAATCAGGGAGTAGGACATATTGCTGATGAGATGCCTCAAGTTATGAGTGAGGTCTATGATATAATCGAAGATTCAAAAAAATATGAAGACAGTGATAAAGAATCTCATAAAAGCACAGGGAAACTGAAAAAACCAGCTGTTGCTGTGTCTAATAGCATGAAACAATCAAGTAAGAATGCTGACAGCATGCCTTTGTCTGGCAAGTTTGTAGCAAGCAGTACTGGCGGAAAATATCATCTGGCAGAATGTCGTTTTGCGAAGAATATTATTAAAGAAAATGCTGTATGGTTTAAGACAAAATCTGAAGCTGAGGAGAATCAATATAAGCCATGCAGTTGTGTTAAGAAATAATCATTTTTTAAATATTTTATTATAAAATTCTTTTCTTCCGCATGCATTAAGGTAATCAATTTTTCTTTTTTCGTAAAAATCTTTTGCTTTGCCTCTTTTGAAGTACCAAACACAATCAAATAAAATACTCAGTTTGTATACATCAAACAGATGTATTTTTTCATTATTATTCAATTGCCTATATCTCATATATTCATGAACTACTTTTTTTGTTTCCTTAAAGTTAAAGACATTATCTGTAATTTTGAATTTATTCCAGGTGTTCCAATTAAAAGAAGGTACAAAAGGTTCTGTTAAACATATTAGATCATATAAACTGTAGGTATAATTTGAATCATCAAAATCTATAAGCGCATTGAATTTGTTATTTTTAAAAAGTACGTTTGAAAAATCAAAATCACAATGACAAATTGCTTTTGGTAAAGATTTAGGAAGATTAAGTTTTGATAATTCCATTTCAAGCCATTTTAATTTTTCTTTTGAGTTTATTGTGTTAATCTTTTTAGCCTTGATTCTAGCCAGTTTTTTACAAAGTTCAACACTATAATTCCATCTGTATTTTTTATAGGATGGCCTATAGTTTTTAGTAATATTCTGCAATTCAGCAACCTTTTTGATAAGTTGCTTTTTTTGTTCTTTATTTGGTTTTTCTATATGCTTGCCTTCAACAAATTCAAAAATAGCATAAGGTTTCTTGTTGTAGATCTCAACAATTTTTTTATGTTTATTTCTTAAAATGGCAGGGCAAGGATATTTTTTGTCTTTTAGATATCTGATTAGATTAGCCTCGAATAAAACAGAATTCTTGGAACGCTTTTCATAATATTTAAACACAAATTTACCGTTTGTTGTTTTAAGCAAAAAGTTTATTTGCACTGTTCCTTTTGTGAGAGGTTCAAAATCTATGAGGGTTCCTAATTTATAATTTGAGAGAATTTTTATCATATCATTTTTTGTAAAATTTGTTTTTGTTGTCATAAATATAGATAAATTTATAGATCTTATAAATAATTTGTTTTTAGCACAGAAAAACTAATTATTATATGACACCAAATATCATTAATCCTGCAAGAACAAATAGTATTATTGCAAGAGAAAGCTTCAGGAACTTTTTGTGCTTCTGCCTCCATTCTTCAAAAGCTTTTGCCTCTGCCCCATAATATATAAAGATTGCAAGTATTGCAATAGGGAGGATAAACATAATATTATATATCAGGATGTGAGGCATGATAGCAAGCAATGTCCTGCCCTGACCTTTAAGCACCTCAAGAATAGTAAGATATATTGGCACAGAACAGGGAGCCTCAAGCAGTGCGACAAGGCTGCCCATAATAAGTGCTGCAGGAACAGAAGCTTTAGCTGCAAGAGATTCTATATATTTTTTTGAAAATTTTGGAATCTCAAGTGAAAACCCTTTTCCATATGCAAAGAAGTCTTTTAGATTTATAAGCCCTGCAAATACAGCAAAACCAATTGCCATATATCTGATAGTGCCTGGATGGCCTATCTGTATTGATGTCCAGAAATAAAATAGCCCTAATCCTATATTAATAATCATGAAAGAGATAATGTAGGATAAAGTAACTCTTTTCAACCTTTTTTTGCTCCCGGATATTTCCAGAAGAAATGCCATTATGAATAAAAGCACTGCAAAGGCACATGGATTAATGCCATCTCCAAGTCCAGTAATCATAACAAGAGGAAGCACTGCAAGAAAAGATATCTCCGTCACGCCTGATATCATCTCATCAGTCCCTGAGGCATTGCCGTTAGGGCAAGTCATGTCAGCAAGCGGACATATCTTCTCCTCCTGCTGCGAACCCCAGATTATTTCTGTTTCAAGATTTTCTCTAATCTTGTCTTCTCCTACAAGGACAACATTATTTAATGCGAGCAAAGGAATCTCATGCCCTGTATATTCTCTGAAAGAGCATAATTGATTATAGATTGCCACATTCTCAGGATTAGATACATCAAGCTTTGTTATGAGTATGCTATCTCCATATTTATTAATAATCTCTTCAAGAAATGGCTTAAGACTCTGGCAGTGGCTGCATTTCTCAGAATAAAAATATATTAAGCATACCCTATTCTCATTATGTTCCATAAAATCAAGCAGATTGTCTAATTTCGATGTGCTACTGTCTGCATAACCAGAGCTTATATCTTCTATTGCGCAGACTTCTGCATCTGGACCGCACTCTGATTGCGGGTTGTCATCAAATAATCCGTAAGATGCAGTAGCTGTAGATAATAGTAGAGGTAATAAAATTAGTAAAATAAAAACAAATGATAATTTCTTTAATGTTTTTTGCCTATCTGTTTTCATGTTCAGTTAAGGAAACATGAGGCATTTAAATATATTGTGGGTCTGACAGTATCTCCGAACAGTCCAGGAGGTAAAAAGATTTTAAACTATCTTTATAATGGTTTCCTCAGAGATTTTACAATTGGCCACAAATATCCTTACTGGGCGTAACGTTCAGGATTCTTTTTGTATGA
>JAYEPB010000075.1:0-12973 GCA_034723595.1 Nanobdellota archaeon | reverse complement strand
CTTGGATTTTTCTCATAGGGCTCTATAGAGCTCTAAGACTATATAAACTTTTCGGTTTTAGATACTATCTCTTAGAAATTAATTAGTTGCGGAGATACTGAATGGAATTGATTTTAAAAAAAATCTATGCAAAGATTCCCATATTTTCATCATTCATGAAATCTTCCCTTTTGATATCTTCCAGAATATAGAAAACATTGTCCTCTATTATCTTAAATTTATCTCTTATCTTTTCCATGAAATCCTCAAGCTCTTTTATGTTCCTGAATACAAGTTCAATCAGGAAATCATAGCCGCTATTGATTTTGTATAGGGAATTTACATTTTGATGATTATTAAGATATTTTCTTAATTCTTCTCTTGTCTCCCTTTCGACTCTTATTGTGACTTTTGCTCTGGTATTGAATCCTATCTGATTAAAGTCCAACAGGCAGGTACTCTTTGTGATCAAAGGATTTTCTTTGATCTTATCAAATATTGTAGATACTGGTATCCCAGTTTTTCTTGATATCTTTGTAAGGCTTTCCCTTGCGTTTTTTCTTAATGCTGTTATTATTTGCATTTCGCTTTTTGTGAGATTCATATTATACCACCTTCCGGTTTTTCCGGAAACTATCCATTAGAATTAAGGCAGAGGATATATATTTTATCCTTATATTATAATAATCGATTATAATATTATAATAAATAGAAATATTTAAATATAAATACGGATTCTTATCATATTATGAAACGAAAAGTATCCAAGATAGGACCATCTACACTTATGATTAGCCTGCCTAATAAGTGGGTAAAAAAGTACGACATAAATAAAGGAGATGAATTAGATATTGAGGAAAGAGAAAAAGGTTTGTTGATAGGATGCAAAAAAGAAGTCCAATTTGGTCAAACTAAAGTTACTATTCATTCTGGAGACCACTTTATGAGACGTTTTATAGATACACCATACAGGATAGGATATGATGAATTTATAGTCAATTATGATGATCCGCTAATTTTTGAAAAAATTCAAAATGAGGTTGGAAATCTTATGGGTTTTGAGATTGTTGAACAAGGAGAAAATTATTGCAAAGTAAAAAATATTGCAAAAGGATTAGAATCAGAATTTGATGTGATCTTAAACCGACTTTTTATTGTCACTATAACGATGTTTAAGGATTTACGTGAAGCATTAAAAAAGCATGAACTTGAACGCTTGCCAAATATCGAAAAGATGGAAAATATGAACAATAGATTGACTCATTTCTGCAAAAGGATGCTTAATATACAAGGATATAGTGATGAAAGAAAAACAAGGTCTATTTACCGAATAGTCTGTTTATTTGAAGAAATCGGTGATCAAGGCAGAGATATATGCAGATATATAATGAAAAATAATCTAAAAATTGACAAAAGATATGTTGAGTTGCTAAACGACTCTATTAGCCAAATGAAACTTTTTTATAAATTATTTAACCATTATGAGAGCGAGAAATTATTTGAATTTGGAAAAAAAGAAAAAATATATGAAAAAAAAGGAGATGAACTCTTCCTTAAACTGGAAAAGCACCATGGTTTCCTGATTCATTGCATATTAAATATATTCGATAAGACAAAACATATGACTGAAGAATTATCTTAATATCTGTCTTAAGGTTTTTCCAACTTTTTCCAAGGATTCTGAATCTTCAAAATATTCATTATGTATGCATAAATTAAGATATCCCAAACCCTTATTAATATGATAGAACGCTGCATCCCTTGTCCATATACAATCATTAGAATTTGTAGCTAATTCCCCTAACCTATATCCAGCAAGTTCAAAATGCCTTTGCACTGCTGCAATATGATAATCTGCTTTATTTTCTTCAATACTTACATCTTCTCCAGGGATTTTTGAAAGAGCATTTCTATGATATTCAATAAGTGTATTCTTTTGATGAGAAGTAAGATAATCACCTCCGAATTCAAGCAATGATACAACATCTAAATGCCTCGGTACTTTTAAATTTGATTCAATATCCAAAGCAACAACATTCCCATTATCCTGTACAAGATAATTTTTAGGATTTGCATCTTTGTATATTGATTTATTAGTATCCTGTAATGCGCTATTTATCGTAATCCCATAAGCAAATAGCAACTCTTTTTCTTCTTTATGACTTACATTTTTGCCAGATTTAGACAGATTTTTCAAAAATATATCCCTAAATCTACAAGTATAATAATTTGGATTAGAATCCATTGGATCTTCAAGATTCAACTCCTCGCCTGCTTCTGCATTTGAAGAGAATTCATGAAAAAGAACCAAATTTGACATAGCTGCTTTTATATCCTTATATGTTGTTTCTTGATTTTGAATCAATTCATGAAGTCTTGCTCCCTGCGTATGTTTCATTAGATAATAACTATCTTTTTTATTTCTTTTAAGACCTAACACACCATTCTCCAATGATTCATTCTCAAAAAAAGCAATAGGTTTCGCTATCTGATCCTGACACTTTATTTTTTTAAATTCGTCATAAAAAAACTTATGAGTTTTATATCTTTTTTCAAGCCTTTCTTTTTCTTGCTTTGGATTCTTTTGAGGATCACAAGTATCCAATATATAAGTCAAACCAGAAAGGGGTGATGACATATCATATTTAATAGGATTCTTAGTTTTCTCTTGAGAAATTAATTTATTTGCAAAATCAGAATCTTTCTTTAGTATATCCACTAATTACTGCCAAACCTCATCTTCAGCCCTATTATCTCCAACATAATCCAATAACGATAACACAAACGTTCCTGCTTCTTTGCTTTTATTGTGAGTAAAATAGTCTTTCATAATACTTATTACATCCCTCACGCACCCCATCTTCTCAAAACATTCTTGGAGTCCTTTATAAATCAGTTTTTGGACTTTTTCATATTCAATTTTATAAGAAGGACATACTTCTATTGAAGATAAAAAATTCAGAATTGCATCTTCATTCTTACCATTTTCTTTATAAAGATAACCTAAATTGTTATATGCATATGCTAAAGCATCTCTAGAATTATTTATTCTAATTACTTCTCCCCATAATTTTTCTGCTTCTTCATTTTTACCTTGTTCATATCGAAGAGAACCAAAATTACTTAATGCCATTGAATTAGAAGGATTTAATGCAATAGCTTTTCTTAGAAGCTTTTCACTACGAGATTTATCACCCAATTCCAAATAATCAAAACCCCAATCACTTAATAAGCTACTTTTAAATTTGTCTTCAGCATACAAATCTAAAGCTTTTTCATAATATTT
Source organism: Nanobdellota archaeon (assembly GCA_034723595.1). Lineage (GTDB taxonomy): Archaea > Nanobdellota > Nanobdellia > Woesearchaeales > JAGLGH01 > JAGLGH01. The sequence continues at coordinate 9,708 of JAYEPB010000075.1, read as the reverse complement.
TTCAGCTTCTTTCATATTATTTCTTTCTTTTGACAAAATCAAAGCAGAATTATGATATGCTGAAGCATTTTTTGGATTCACGTCTAATGCTTTTTTATAATATTTTTCAGCTTCTTCAATCTTCCCAGAATCCAAAGCTATTGAACCCTTATTTCCAATTGATAAAGAAACAGACTTCTCATCATTGTTAAGTTCTACTACTTGATTATACAAATTTAAAGATGCGTTTTTAAATCCATATTCTTGTAAAATATATCCTAAATTATTCAAAGCTCTTGAATCATTAGGATCAAGTTCTAAAACTTGAAGATATAATTCCTTTGCGTTTTCCAAATCATCCTGAAGTAGAGATTCATAACCCTCATGCAATAGTTTCTTAGCTTGATTAATAGAAATATCATCAATAATTATATCTGAATCTTTACCTCTTTTAATTATTCTTCTTACAATATCTTCTAATCTCATCCAACACTCTCAAAATAATTTCTAATCGTTTCTTCACCCACCAAATGATTCATTTTTATTAGGAATTATGAAGATTATATAAATCCCCCTATTTTTTCAACTCAATAGTGATAACTCTCAAAATTCAACCAACCCCCACTTAAAAATGGTAACAAAACCACAACATTTATAAACTTGATTAGATTCACTAACCCAATCACTTTAAAGTAATTCCAAAAGAGGTGCAAAAACATGACAATCGGAAAAAATATTTTTCAAAAAAAATATACTAGATGGGTAGCAGGTGCAGTAGCAGCAGGCATGATTACAGCAGGAATCTATCTTCCCATAACATGTGGCAATAATCAAATTAAACAAAAACCTACCGTACAGAGAGTTCAGATATCTCCTGAATCCACACCTAAAACAGATTATTCTAAAATATATTCTCAAATCAATCAAGGGCTTGATAAGTATAACATCTTACCAGGAACTGGTTTGGAAACACCTAAAACAGAATTAGAAAAAAGAATTGAAAAATATGTAAAGGGATTAGATATAAAACCTCAAGCAGAAGTTGCAAAAGCAGAAAAACCAAAATACAAAGGATTAGTTGATTTTCTAAAATCAAAGGGAATTGATTCAGACCCTGACACAAGAGAAAACATATTCTACGGTCTTGGCATGGATGGCGAATATAAAACAAAAGGTAACGCAGAACAGAACAGAGAAATGCTTAAGCAACTGAAGGAAAAGACTCCTGAAGAGCTTAAAGCTCTTGCAGCTTATGAACATCCAGTAGAACTTAGTTATGCTCAAAAGAAGGTTCAAGAAATACGTGAAAACAAATTGGAACAGTTGACCAAACCCAGGATAATCCCTGAATATGGTCCAGTGATAGAGGGAGAGATAGTTAATGCTGAGGGACTTAGAGTTAAAAATAAGTATATTATACCAAAAATACCAAAAGACAAACCATTAGAAAAGATTGTTAAAGCAGAAAAAGACAGTCAGTTCATGAGATATATTAAAGAACAAGCAGCAACAACTGCTATTGGAACCAAGACAAAAACAGACCTATCCGGAAAATCAAAATACGATAGAACTAAGATTGGAGATAGAGTCAATGAAGACCTAGAGAATGCAGGACTTAACACTTTGAATTCCCTTTATGGACTAAAAGAAGTTGTTGAAGCTGGACTTGAATTACCTGGTGATATTGCAAATGGTTTAAGTTGGGGTTTGATTCCAGATTATGATATAACTAATGGAAAAATGAAGTTGGTCCATTCAAAACCAGAAGGAAACATCTGGGAAAAGATATGTCACCCAATTAGGAAAATCATTGGAGAAAGCGCTAGGAAAATAGTAGGCAATGGCCTAGACACAGTACAAGGCGCAACATTTGCCTTAGCAAACACCTTTGTTCAGATGCCGCTTGACATGACATTAGGCTGTACAGAACCAACAAGATATTTGAATGATGGATTATTCAATACAGCATATATTACTGCTGATGGCCTAGTTCAAAATTTCCCATTTGGAGATGCAAGCACACGTGTCCACTCACCTGACTTGCAGGAAGGATGGAGAGGACTTCCAGTTATAAATAATCTTTATACACCAAAACACATAGGAGATCTTGCTGGAATAAATGAAGATCTCCAAAAAGATGAAATAATTATTGATAACTCAACATTCAGAAAAGTTGTAGAAACACCAACTTCAATAATTGAAGACTTCTTACTCTTCAAATGGATATCAGAATTAGGAGGCAATGGCTCAGACCCAGCACCAATAGAAACATCTAAAAGGATTGGTGGAGGAGAGATTGTAACTCCAGGCATACAATAATTTTTAAATTTTATTTTTCTATTAAATAAATAATAAAAGGTGAAACCAAGATGAATAAACTAATGATTATATGCAGTATATTGCTGGTAATACTAGCCTTTAATGTCAGTGCTTATGCTGATATAAATTATAATTTCAACGTCAATAATGTAGTTGCAGAAGCCTACAATTGTCTTGATAATGGATGTAACTCAGTAGGACAATTTAGCGGTTATTTCCCAGACGGACATTCAACAACTGATGGGGAACTGACAATAGTTTATCCTAGTTCACTTGCTACAAATTATGGATATGCAGTATTTTATTTTGCAGAAGGTATGTTGCCTATGGAAGGTTTAGCAACATGGCACACATACGGAGATAACGCCCATTATTCTGCAGATTATAACGTAAACTTCTTCCAGAAAGATGTATGCCATTCAACAATAGACACATTCACAGTAACAAACGATCTTTATGCAAATGAGCCATTAATAATAAACATAGATGCAAGCCTTGATGCTGAAACATACAGCGCATTCAGCGAAACAAACAATGATGTAGGCTATGTTCCGCCTGCATACAAAGATGAATTTTATTCAGCAGACACAAGAGTAACACTTAGAATAAAAAACAGCGCAGGCACAGTTGTTAATCAGCAGGTAAAAGAATTCTCAGCTGCCAATGGCAACCCATTATATATGAGCACAAGCAAAATAGCTGAATTTACATGGACACCTACAGTAGATGGAACTTACACTGCAACAGTCACTACAGATGTTATTGATAACCAATGCGCTTCATCAGAAGAAGCAAGCTCTGCAAAGGAGCTTGAAGTATATCCAGCAAGACCTGCTAATGAATGCTACACAATTTTAAACAGCCTTGCTACAGATGATCCTTATCCTGTTATTAACCAGGAAATTGAGATTACCTACACAAAAATCAGCAACTATGCTGATACAAATCATGTAAAGACTGCAATCCCAACCGATGTAGAATACACAATAGCACATGATTCTGGAACAGTTGTATACACAGATGCAAAAACAATTCCGGCAAACACAGACACAACCAATCCATCAACACAATCATTTACATGGACTCCTGATACTGCAGGATGGTATGACCTCACAATATATGGAATTGGAAACAGCAACTTCTGCAGTGGACTTAGCAATACTGATGAGACAATCACTGAAAAGATATATGTTGAAGGCATTCCTGAATATAATCTCAGATTCCAAATTACAGATGCAACAACTGGAGCAAAGATAGAAGGAGCTTTAGTCAATATTGGAATAACATCAGGAAACACAAACGCAAACGGCGAAGTAACTTTTATTGGACTTATGCCAGACACATATTCATACACAATAACACATCCAGATTACATTACAATAACCGGTTCTGCTGAAATCATTGATTGCGATAAAGATATTATGCTGACAATGACACATACCAATAGGCCGCCGATTATATTAGAAATACCAGATATCAATATGACACAGAGTACTTCAAATTCTGACATTGATCTTGATGATTATGTGATTGACTCAGAAAGCGATGATTCTGAATTGACATGGACAGTTTCAGGAAACTCTCATGTAGGAATATCAATTGGATCAGATCATGTTGTAACTTTTACTGCTCCAGATACATGGGCAGGTTCAGAAACAATCACATTCACAGTATCTGACCCACAGGGATCTTCAGATTCTGATTCAATGGTTGTATCTATTTATGATTCAAACAGCGCGCCAGTAATATCAGGACTTCCAGATATAACAATCAATGAAGACAACCACCTGTTTGACGCAATACACCTGCCAGATTATGCGCAGGATGAGGAAACACCAGTTAATCTTCTTAACTATAGTATTGCTTGCGTCTCAGACACTAGTTGTGGAGTATCATTAGGCGCAGACCTTAACATAGATATACAACCAAGCCAGGATTGGAATGGCGCATGCAATGTTACTATTGAAGTAAGCGATGGAGAATTTACAGACTCAGATACATTTACTATAACAGTCAATAGTATTAATGATATACCAATAATCACATCATCTCCCATAACAGATGCAGAAGTTGAAGTACTTTACATCTATGATGTTGCAGCTTATGACCCTGACGGAGACACCAGAGTATACAGCCTGACAACATATCCTGCAGGAATGACAATAGACAGCACAACAGGGATTATAGAATGGACACCTGAGAAATGTCAGGCAGGCACAGCACCTGTCAGAGTTGTTGTATCAGACGGACTATACTCTGCAGAGCAGTTGTTTATCATAACAGTATCTAAAGGTCCTAACCAATCACCAATTGTATCAATCATAGCAGATCCCACAACAGGATATGCACCTCTTGAAGTAGCATTCACAAGTACAGTAACTGATGATGGAGAGATTGTCAGCTACTTTTGGAACTTTGGAGATGGATATGGATCAAATCAAGCTAACACAACTCATACATACCCAGAAGCAGGAACATACACAGTTACTTTAGTAGTCACTGACGATGAAGGAGCTACAGGAACAGATTGTGTGGAGATTATAGTAAATGAGACACCAGATGAAAATCTGCCACCTACAGCTTCAATTATAGCAGGTCCTACTGAAGGCATTGCTCCACTTGAGGTTTCATTTAATGGAACAGGAACTGATTCTGATGGAGAAATTGTCAAATACTTTTGGAACTTTGGAGATGGATATGGATCAACTCAAGCTAACACAACCCATACATACACAGAAGCAGGCATATACCCAGCCACTTTAGTAGTCACTGACGATGATGGCGCTATGGGCACAGCTTATGTTATAATTAGGGTTACTGCAGATTCAAATATCGCTCCTACAGTAGTAATCACTGCAAATCCTACAACAGGGAATACACCACTGGATGTAACATTCACAAGCACAGTAACTGATGAGGGAGAGATTGTCAGCTACTTATGGAACTTCGGAGATGGATATGGATCAACTGAAGCTAACACAACCCATACATACACAACAGCAGGTATATACACAGCTACTTTAGTAGTCACTGACGATGAAGGAGCTACAGGAACAGCTTGTGTGGAGATTATTGTAAATGAAACATCAGATGAAAATTTGCCACCTACAGTAGTAATCACAGCAAATCCTAAAACAGGTAATGCACCTCTTAATGTATCATTCACAAGTACAGTGACTGATGATGGAGAGATTGTCAGCTACTTATGGAACTTTGGTGATGGAAGTTTTTCAGGCGATGCAAATACAACACATGTTTACACTAAGCCAGGAACCTATACTGCTGTATTAACAGTTACTGATGATGCAAGCCAGACTGCGCAGAGTGCAGTAATCATAAGAGTAACTGAAGCGCAAGGCACTGACTTCAGATGGGCTGCCTATGGCTTAAGTATTAACAAGCTAACAATAAATAATGAGGATGTACTTAAACCAGGCGATACGCTTAGGGTAGGAATCAAGTTCGAAAACAGGAAAGACTACAAGATGGACAACATTAAAGTGTCTGCAATTATCTCAGACCTTGGAGTATGGCGTTCAAAAGGACCTTTCACCCTGAGAGCAGGAAAAGACATGTTTGTCACACTTGAGATGGATTTGCCTTATGATGCAGAGCCAGGAGTATATGACCTGAGAGTTGCTCTAAATGACAATGAAATAAGAAGACTCAAAGTAAGGCAGATTACAATAGAAGATTGATTTTTATTTAATTTTTTATTAATTAATTAGCAATTTTGAATTTTTAACAGCAAACTATTTATATAATTCTTAATTAACATGATAAAATGAGAAAAGCTATCATAGTCACAGGCACACCTGCAACAGGCAAGACTACAGTTGCCAAGGCTATTGCTGCAAAAATTAAAGCAAAATATATTGATGTTACAGCAGTTGTAAAAAGATACAATCTTTCTGAAGATTATGACAAAGAAAGGAAATGCGAGATTGTTGATACAGCCAAACTCAATAAGGTTCTCAAGCAGATGCTGGAAAAATCAGACAAAATTCTGATTATAGATTCACATATGTCTCATGACCTTCCTAAATCCCATGTCAAGCTATGCATTGTCACAAAATGCCAACTCAGAGAGCTTAAAAAAAGGCTTGAAACAAGAGGATACAGCAAAGAGAAAGTTCGCGAGAATCTGGATTCTGAAATATTTGACATATGTTTTAATGAAGCTAAGGAAAAAGGTCATGATACCAGGATTATCGATACCTCTCAAGGAAGAGATGATCTGGCTAAGTTCATAGATAAAATTAACCAATAGATTTATAAATCTCTAACCAATCACTATAACAAAGGAAAGATGTGGGCGATAGCTTGCCTGAATTTCCGAGAAGATCTAAATCAAATGGATTTTCTGCTAAAATAATGGAGGCTAATTAAATGGCAATGTATAAATATATCAGAGACCTTTGGAAACAACCAAAGGTAAATTTAGGAGAATTATGGCAAAAGAAACTGATTGAATGGCGAAGACAGCCAGTAACAATCAGAATACCCAAGCCCACAAGGCTTGACAGGGCTCGTTCTTTAGGATATAAAGCAAAACAAGGATTTATTGTAATAAGACAAAAAGTTTCTAAAGGAGGTCATACAAGAGTTTTCAGGAAAAAAGGCAAACGCCCAAAAAGAAGCGGAACAAAGCTGACTCTCAGCATGAGTTACCAGACTATTGCAGAAGCAAGAGCAAACAAGAAATATAAGAACTGCGAAGTGTTAAATTCATATTATGTTGCGCATGACGGAAAATATATCTGGTATGAAATAATTCTTATTGACAGGGACCATCCGCAGATAAAAGCAGACAAGATGCTTAGTGATTTGGCTGCTAAAAAAGGCAGGGCATACAGAGGCTTGACTGCAACAGGAAGAAAGTCACGCGGATTGACAAGAAAAGGCAAGGGAGCTGAAAAGCTAAGGCCTTCAAGGACAGCTGTCACAAAGAAAAAGCTGGCAACACCGAGGAAATAATTCCTCAGTTTTATTTTATTTTTGTTTAATTTCTTTCTTAACAAGTAAAAATTCAATAAGAATTATTTATTTCTTCTTCCTTATAACAATCAATCCAGCCAATACAGCAATCAATCCCAATCCTAAAGTCATTGTGCTGAACTCAGGTATATCTAGAGAGTTTATCAGGGCTGTATCATTAGCAAAGACAGTATTCTCGCCTATCTTTTCACAAGTCACATTGTATTCAACAGTCTGCGCTGATGCGAATGTTTTTGTGTAGTTGTAATGGTCTGCCTGCTCGTCCATGATATAACTGCCATCGCTGAAACTTATATTACATATTGCGCCAGTAATAAATCCAGTTGCATTCATATATATTGCAGTGAAATTGACATATTCAAGAGGTAATTTAGGATCATCTGCATCAATTGTCAGGTTTGCAGTTCCGTTAACTGCATAGCCAGAGAAATGGGTTACATCTACTGTCAAAGTTGAACCTGTACACTGGATGTTTGAGCATATTGATGATGGACATAATATATTCTCTGCCAGGATTGCTGTCCTTGATGATGCAGTAGCTGAATAATATACATAAGGGAAGTTGCAGTTGACTCCTTCAAATGTGAGTGTAGCTGAATTATTGAAAGTGCTGTGCAAAACTGCGCTGTTCACGAATATCAGAGCATCTTCAATTTTTACATTTGTGTTGTAATCCTCATTCTCTACATTAATGCCGTAGTCTGAGGGGAATTGTATTTTTCCTTTACCTGTCTTTTTAAGAATTAAATCTTGGATATTTGTTAAATCAATTGCCAACTCTGAAAAATTTGTTGTTTCATCAGCAGACTCAAAGTCAGAATAAATTGGCTCAGTTGTTGCTGCGTAATTAATAGTAAAATTGTATAAAATAGGTGTTACAGCAGTATCAGTAGTGCTAAGATGCGCCTCAACTTCAATCCATCTGCCTTTATTTACATTTAATGATGTACCTGATGATCCAATATAGCTAGACCAGATTGCGCTGCTTAGTTCAACTTCAGTTGAAGAGGTTCTTGCTTTGAATTGGATGTTTGTGTTTGATGGTTCATTTCCTTCCCAGGTAATATTATCAAATTCCGAATGCTGCCCAGAGTCAAAGTTGTAATTCCAGGTGCCAGAGGTTGCGTATGTTTCACCTGTCTTTTCCAGAGTTAGGTTTAATGCAGAGACAGAGCTGGCTAGGAAGATGGTTAATAAGGTTATGATTATTGTTGTTATTATTGTTTTTTTGTTCATTTTTCTTACTTTTTATTGACCATCTTTCAAATTTTGTTTTAATATAATCTTCTTCTTTCCAAACGATTTATTCTTAGGTAAGATAAATCCTCCCACCCCATCAGTCTTCAAAACAGTAAAGATGCAATTTCATGGAGCAACCCCCTGTGGAATCGCGCGTCCAACTACCATCCGCTTTTATCGTGAATCCTATCCAGCTAGTATCAGCAGTGGCTCGTGATGTCCACCCTTGACAATGTCCTCGCGATGTGTCGTACGTGCCGTCTGACTTGGTGGACGTATGAGCATAATTATTCACATAATTACCGAATTCATTATAGCTTATGGAATTATCTATACTTCCATCTGTCAGGTCGGCTAAATTGTCGCAAACTTTAGTAATTCCATCTACACGATAGTACGTATGGTCAGCGATTCTATCTTTCGCGTTAACATAATTTGTCGAGAGCCATGCAGTCCATGTACCACCTAAGCCAGCAGCAGAAGCTCGTGTATTACAATACTGATCAGCTCCAGCAAGACCACCTAACTCCCCCCAAGTTTGTGTTGAGGTAACGAAACAGCGTTTTGGGAGGGCAACACATATTCCATTAGCATTACACTCATACCCACTAGCACAATTATGCTGTCCGCTTGTATAATATCCGCATGCACCAGCACCATTACAAGTTCCTGTTAAACAATTTGTTGTGCCACACTCACTAAAAGGATCTTGTCCAGAAGGTAGAAATTGAATACTTCCATAACCATCACATCTATTGCAAGTTCCAGAGGGATTTGTATTTGTATCAGGATAATCATAACCTGCTGAGGTATATCTTGAAGTATCACATGCATGAGAAGGATTGAGATTTAACTGCATATCACTAAAGCTACCATCCTTAAAATCATTCTCAGTACTAATCACTTTCTGATCAGCACTAACAGAAGAGAGCAACAAGACTCCAATCACAAACATTAGCAATATAATCTTCTTCACACAATCACCAAAATAAATTATTCTAATAACATCCCAAGATATTATACTATATAAACATATCTATTTCAATAGTATCTCCGAAGGAGATACTAAATTATGCTAATTCAATCTAAATCGAGGTGTTTACCATAAACCAATTTGGGAGCAGCCACTTCATCCTAAAGATTCTTCTGCCTTTAAGATAATCCCTAAATTAA
>JAYEPB010000074.1:0-13040 GCA_034723595.1 Nanobdellota archaeon | reverse complement strand
GCAATGGCTTGCGGCTTGCCTGTTGTTTCAACATTCCATTCAGGAATCCCTGAGTTAGTTGTTGATAAAAAGAGCGGATTTTTAGCAGAAGAAGGGAATGTAGAAGAAATTTGCGAAAAAATGCGGATTTTAATACAAAACCCTGAGCTAAGAAAATCAATGGGCATTTCTGGCAGAAAGACTGTTGAAGAAGAATTTGATATCAGAAAACTAACCCCCAAGCTTGAGAAAATTTATGATAAACTAAGTGATAAACTAAGATTTAGCAAAGTAAGAAGAGAAGAAAAAAGAGAAAAAGAGAAAGAAAAAGAAAGATATAGAGGAAGAGACAGAGCTGGAGATATGAATTTAGATAAAGGAAGAAATGCTTCTCATATCTTAAATATGTTAAAGACTGGCAAGCCAGGCTATTTTCGGGCTGACCTTCATCTTATTAAAGGATGCAACTCGCATTGCATAATGTGCGATAACTGGAAATCAGACATGGAGACTAGCTTTAATCGCGCAAGTGTAAGCAGGCTTCTTAATGACTTAAAAAAGTTTGGAGTCACTCATCTAAGATTTCATGGACAGGAACCAACATTGAATAAGGATCTTATTTCAATTATTAAAGAAGCAAAAGAATTAGGATTTAAGATTGGGCTGAAAACAAATGCGCTTTTGTGCGCAGAAGATTATGTCAGGAAACTTTGCGATGCTGGATTAGATGTTGTTTATTTTTCCATGGATTCTGCTGATGAAAATATTCATAATAAACATAGGGGAAATAATATCTCCTTTGAGAGGAATATAAATGCTGCAAAATACTTTAAGAGATATAATCCAGGCATTAAACTCATGATTAATTCTGTTATCACAAGCCAAAATTATAAGGAATTAGATCATCTTGTTGATCTTGCAAAAAAGATAGAGGTTGATAGTGTTGGATTTGTCCAGTTGAACACAAAAAACAAGCAAGATATCCTTGATTTAAAATTAGATAAACAACAGATGGCAGAATTTTATTTTGAAGTTGTTCCAGCTATCCTTGAAAAAGGAAGTAAATCTGGAATCTCTATTGATATAAATCCTATGCCTGCAGCTCTTGTCGATAAGCCAGTTGATGTTCAGATAAATAAACTAAGGCAAGCTAAAATAAGGCAATCTAAAAAGCAGGCAAAAAATCAAAAAGAAGATAGCGACTTTCATAAAGATATATTTCATGAAGACATATCTCATGAAGATATATTTTCAGAAGAGATATCTGATTTTAAAGATGGCAAATATGGCAAGAAGTTTTTTGATAAAAATATCTGCTATGGTCCATTTGACCACACAACAATTGATTATGATGGAAGTATATATCCTTGCTGCGCAATGATAAGGGATAAAAGATTAGCTATGGGCAATGTCCATGACATCGAGTTTTCAGAGTTATGGAATTCAGAAAAATATAAAAGATACAGGGATGCAATCGCCTCAGGCAATTGCCCATTTAAAGAAGAATGCGCAAGAAGCCATGATTCAATGGCAGCACTAAATAAAGCTCAAAACAGAACTCAAAATAAAGATCAAGATAATCCTGAAGAGCATAGTCTCAAAGATTCTGAATCTAAAAAATCATTCGAATTTCAGAAGCTAAAAACACTTTATTTTCTGCCTAAAGAACATCTTGAATATGTCCAATTAGAAAAAGCAAAGGAAATGATTCAGCATGCATATAATAATGTTTTATTATATAAGCAATTATATGATGAGAAAGGAATCAAGCCAGAAGATATTAACTCTCTGGAAGATTTAAGAAAGCTTCCGATAATCACAAAAGATATTATAAGACAGAATTTTCCAGATAAATTAATTGCCAAAGACATGGATAAAAGCAAAATAAGTATTGAACAGACTTCTGGATCAGTCTCTGAATCAGTCCAATTCGCTTCACTAAAGAATAATAATGAGTTTAATTGGATGGCTTATGCATTCTATATGACAAAAGAGTGGAAATGGCCTCAAAAGTATGCTAAATTTACAACCTTCAACTGCTCTGCGGGTTATTGCTCTTATGATGAGGAGAAAGAAAATGACAAAGATTCATTAAAGATTATTCTCCCATCTTCAAAAAATATCTTTGGTGATGATGAATCAAAATTCATGCAGAGGATAGAACTCCTGAAGCAATCTAATCCCTCAATTCTTCATGCAGATCCAGTATATTTAAGGGCTTTAGCCTTGTTTATTGAAGATAAAGGGATTAAACTTCCTTTTATAAAAGCAATCAGTTCTACTTATGAATTGCTCACAGAATCAAATAGACAATTTCTTGAAACTGCTTTTAATTGCAGAGTATTTGACCAATATGGATGTTCTGAATTAGGGCCTATTGCAAATTCATGCGAGCATGGCAATAAGCATATTTACATGGATAAGGTTATTGTAGAAATCATAAAAGATAAGCCAGATGCAGAATTTGGTAGGATTATTGTTACTGACCTAAATAATTATGCCATGCCTTTGATCAGGTATGATACTGGAGATATAGGTCATTTTGTTAAGGGGGTGTGCAGTTGCGGCAGAAACTCTGGCATGCTTGAGATAGATGGAAGAGTTGGGAATATTGTAACTGTTGATGGGAAAGTATTTACTCCTAAAGAAATTGATAGGTTATTTAAAGGGATACAAAGGATTAAGCTTTATAGGGTTGTTCAGAAAAAAGAACATGAATTTAAGATTGAAATAATGCGCAATAAGCAATTCAATAATGCTGCTGCTGAAAAAATCAAAGATGAAATCAGAGACAACTTCAAAAAGTATTTAAGCAGTGACATTAAATTAGAATTTGAATATGTAGATGAAATCCTGCCTATGAATTCTGGCAAGTTTTGTCTGGTTAAGGGGTTGAAATTTGACAGATTTTGATAAGATTCGGGAAGATTTTCCTATGCTAAAAAGGGAAATCAATGGAAAGAGAATAATTTATCTAGATAATGCTGCGACAACATTCAAGCCAGATCAGGTTATTGATGCTGTAAATGATTATTATAAAAACAAATGTGCAAATATAAACCGTGGAAACCATATTTTATCTGATGAAGCTACAGAAATCTATGAAAATGCCAGAAAGACAATCGCAGGATTAATAAATGCCAATAAAGATGAAATAATCTTTACATCAAATGCAACCCATGCTATAAATATGATCAGCAGCTCTGGATTTTGCAGAGATGGAAATGTCATTTCTTCTGTGTTAGAACATCATTCCAACATGTTGCCATGGATCAATAACACAGAAGCAAGGTTTGCAGGAATGGATGATAAAGGATTATTAAAACTTGATGATTATGAAACTCTAATAGATGATGAAACAAGATTAATCACAATAAACCACCTCTCCAATGTTACAGGCATAATCAACCCGATTGATAAGATAATAAATATTGCGCATAAAAGAAAGATTCCTGTTCTTATTGATGCTACTCAATCAGTACCACATATAAATATTGATGTAAAAGAATTAGGATGTGATTTCATGGCTTTTTCTGGTCATAAGATGCTTGGCCCGACAGGCATAGGTGTTCTTTATGCAAGGAAAGAAGTTATTGATAAGATTGATCCCGTATTTACAGGAGGAGGCATGGTTAAAGATGTCTCATTGGAAAATGTCTCATTGAATAAGGCATCTGATTTGCAGGACAAGATAAATGCAAATGTGAGATATAAAGATGGCACTGAAAAGCTTGAACCAGGAACTCCTAATATTGCAGGTGCTGTTGGGCTTGCTGCTGCTGCTGATTATTTGAAAAACATAGGTTTAAGTGCTATTGAAAGGCATGAGAAGAATCTGTTAAGGCTTGCTTTAGACCTGATTAAGGATATGAACGGAATTAAAGATTATAACCTATCTGAGGTAGGAACAAATAATAGGATTAATATAATTCCCTTTAATATTAAGAATATAAGAGCAGGAGATACAGCATTGATGCTGAATAATAGATCAAATATCATGGTAAGGGGTGGATATCTTTGCGCTCAGCCGCTTTGTGAAAGATTGTTTTGTGGAAAAGTTATTCGAGCATCCAGCTATATTTATAATACAGAAGATGATATCAGAATATTTGCAGATACAATCAAGAAGATCAGAAATGGATTTGTTTGATTATTATTTGATTTAAGGAATAATAAATAATAAATGGTAATTTATCATGAAAGATTCAATATTGCATAAGATTAAAGATGATGGTTTAGATTCGCTGACCTTTCAATTGACTAAAAAATGCAATTTTAATTGCATATTCTGCGGTCAGGCAGTATCACGCCTTATAAAGAAAGAGCAATATGAACTATCAAGAGAAAAAGTTTCAGAAGCACTGAATGATGCAAAAAGATTAGGCGTAAAAATAATTAATATTACTGGAGGTGAGCCAACACTTCGCCCAGACCTAATCAGCATTATTACAGAAGCATCTTCTCTTGGGCTTAAAGTTAATCTGCTCACTAATGGATATGCTCTCACTGAATCATACTGCAAGGAATTGATAAATGCAGGGTTAAGCCATCTTGGTGTTTCATATCACAGCCCATTTGAGAATCAGCATGATGAGATTTGCAGCGCACCAGGCAGTTTTCTGCGTCTAAATAAAGGAATAAGATATTTTAAATCTATTAAACCAGATGTAAATATCAGAGCTACATTCACACTTAATTCGCTAAATTATTTTGATTCTTATAGGATGCTTATTTTAGCAAAAAAAATAGGAATAGATTGTGTTAATTTTGCTCAAATAGTATCTTTGGATAATATAATGGATAATGACTTAAAACTTTCAGAAGATCAGATAAAGGAATTTTATTTTAAGATTGTACCTTTGCTATTAAGAGATGGAAAGAGATTTTGGATTAAAGCAATAATAGAACCTTTATTTCCCTCTTTACAGGATAAGCCGCTTGCGCACCAGATACGCAGATTAATTGAGCATCCAGATGATTTTGAAAAAGAGATTGATTGCTATTTTAATGAAGACTATAATTGTGGGTTATACAACTCTCTTCCATGCATTACTGCCTTGCATTCATCAAGAATACAGTCAAATGGAGAAGTTACTATTTGCTGCGATTCTGAGGATGCTAATTTTAATCTTGGCAATATTAATGATCAAAGATTTTATAATATCTGGAACTCAATAAAATATAAAAAAATAAGGGACATTAATTTTTATCCAAAAAGTAACTTGTGCAGAATCTGCAAACGAAAATTTATTCAAGTGAAATGATTTTAAAAAGAAATATATCTGAAAAATGAAGAAAATTTTATTTTACTACCACCATTTTGGTGGTTTGGGGCATGGAACCAGAATCAAGGCATTATGCAAGGCTATTAAATCACATAATCCATATTATAAAATAGTCGTTTTAAATAGCGGAAAGCCTCAACAAGAATTAAAGATTGGAAAATATGCAAAAGTTATAGATTTGCCTTATTTTGAGGCAAAAGAAGGCTTATTTTCAGGTTTATCTTCACAAGAGAGCATAGAAACTACTTTTAAAAAGCGGAAAGCAATACTTTATGCGCTTGCAGAACAATTTAAACCTGATTTGGCAATTTTTGAGCACTTCCCGTTTGGAAGGAATTTTCTTGGCAAAGAAATCATAGATTTTATTAAAAAACTGAAATATCAAAGGACATTGATATATTCTTCTGTCAGAGATATTATTGAACAGGAAGTTGATGAAAATAAATTAGATAAAAGGTTAGATTTTTTTAATGGAATATTTGTTCATTCAGATAAAGAAACTGGATTTATCACAAGTTTTGAACAATCAGACAAACTTAAGGATAAATTAATCTTTACAGGAAGAGCATTTGCAGAAAGTAGGCAAAAATTGATTTCTAAAGATAAGATCAGAAAACAATTAGGTATAGGCGATAAGAAATTGATTGTGGCCAGCATTGGGGGAGGAAATGATGGCTATGAGATATTAAATAGATTGATTAAAATCAAAAAAGAGATTGATAATGTCTCAGAGAGCTTAATTTTAATCACAACCGGGAATTCTATATCCAAAAGTGAATTTGAAAAACTGAAGGAAAAAGCAGACACCCAAAAAGATATTTTGATTACAAAATTTAACCCAAATTATTTTGACTATCTCAATGCTGCTGATATATCAATCTCTATGGGGGGATATAATTCCATAAATAATGCATTATTGACTGATACGCAGACTATTATTGTTCCAAGGGATAGTGACTCAGAGCAGAAAATACGAGCTAAAATTTTTTCAGATTTTTTTAAAATCCTGACATTTGAAGATTTAAGAGAGAATGATAAATTAAGAGATATAATTCTAAAATTGCTCCAATCTACAAAGGGTTCGCAATATATAAATATCAAACAAAAAAAGAATTTTTTTCCAAAACTTATTTTAAGGATAGGAGAATTAAAATCTTTGAAGATTAGGCTAACAAATGAATGCAATTGCAGATGTGATATGTGCACATGGGTAAAAGAGCCTAAACAATCTTTATCCTTGCATGATATTAAGCAAATAATCAATGATGCTGAAAAAATAGGTGTTAATACTATCAACCTGACTGGGGGAGAACCTACTGTCCATCCTGATTTTAAAAACATAATCCAATATTTAAAAAGGAAACAAATAAGAATCAGTTTATCGACTAATCTTGGTTTTAATGAAGATATATTGAATTTCATAGTAAATAACAAGATAAATCATATTAATTTTTCACTTGATTTTAATAATTCAGTTGAATTCAATAAAGCAAGAGGACGAGAAGGATTATTTCAAAAGATTGAGAATAATTTAAGATATTTAAATAAAACCATTCCTAATGTGAAATTTCACTTAAACTTTACAATCAGGAAGGATAATCTTAAGCAGGCGCCGGATTTAATAAATTTCGCTAAGAAATATAAAATTAATTCTATATCATTTCATTTGATGGAGAAAAATGATTTAATATATGACCATATTAAAAACATTTTATTAAGCAAAAATGATTTGATAGAATTTTATTTTGATATTGTTCCAAATATTTTAAAAAATGCTGATCCTAACATGAATATAGAAATAACACCATTTATTTCTCAAATAGATTGTCCTACTAACACAGGGAAAATATTAAAATTGATTTTATTGAAAGATTTATTCTATATTAAATGGTTAGAAAAACTTTATAAATTATATGATGGTGGACATAGATTGGATATATTACCAAATCAGAGTCATATTAAATATCCTTGTAATTTCAATCGTAACCTCAGAATAAATATGGATGGAGAATATTCTCCATGTTGCACTTTTGATGATACACAAAAATTCACCAATATACATAAAAAAAGCTTGATTGATTTCTGGATGGATGCAACCTATCTTAATGCGAAGATACCTTTTAAAGAGTGTTATAAATGTTTGAACAATAAAATGTTGTTCTAACTCCTTTGACAATCAAGAAAAAACTTTTTGATGCCAGATTGATAGATTTAACAAGATCCATACTTTCATATTGTCCTCATATGAAGCATTTTCTTTGTCTATAATTTTACAAACAAAACTTTTTGCGTTTTGGCTCCACAATTTATTTTGTTCAAATTGATTCAATACCCAGGATTTATTATGTTTAAACCATAAATTAAATGGCGCTGTAAATCCTTCTTTTTTCCTTTGTATTATCTCTTGAGGAATTGATGTCTCAAACGCTTTTTTAAGAATATATTTTTGATTCAGACCTTTAATCTTCAAATCACCTGGAATCTTTCCTGAGTAATCTATTAAATTATTATTAATATAAGGAAGTACTAAATTTATATCATTGATTTTTCCAGGTTCTGTGAGGTGGAATATTCTTCTTTGCGAAGCAAGTTTTAAATCAGTATAAAGTTGCTTATCAAATTCTGTTTTAAGATCAAGATTATCATATATCTCAGCAATTGGGCGATTTAATTGGACATCGCCAAATGAATGTATTGTCTGTTCATTAAAAATTTCTGTGACAGAATCATCTGCAAAAAATATTTCACCATATTTATAATGTTTAAACTCCTGAAAACTCTCTGTTAGATTAATAAAATTATCTACGCACGAAGAACCGCCATTGTTTCTGACCATTATTTTTTCTTTTATTGGAGCTTCATTCCAAAATTCTCTTGCGATTTTATCTTGAACATAAATTTGCATGCCTCCAAATAAAATATCGGAGAACTCTCCTGCGAATAAGTTTGGCGTGAATTTTTTTGCGGCATCCATAATAATATGCGCCTGTAAAAGCGAACTATCTGCCAAAGGTTCGTACATCTTATCATATAATTCTGGCAATCTTTTGATTGCATCAGGACCTATCACAATTTCTGTGTGGTTTGAGCCAATCTCTTCAGCTATCTTCCTTCCAAATTTATTGCCGCCATAAGTCGCATCATAAGGATAAACACCAGTAAATGTATAAAGATCAGCACCTAATTCTTTCAAAACAAAGGCTATTATTGAAGAATCCAAGCCTCCAGAAAGAAGTAACCCTATTTTTCCGTCTTTAATTTTTTCTAATTGTCGCTTTTTAATTTTTTCTAATTGTTTTTTTATTGAAGATTTTAATAGTGTTTTAACATTGTGGGCATGATACTCTTCATCATTTTCTTTGACTGGATTAAAATCCATATCCCAGTATTTTTCAATTGTAATTTTATCATTAACTCCCACAATGTGCGCTGCTGGCACTTTTAATACGTTTTTAAATATTGTCAATGGTCTTGGTATGAATTGATAAACTAAATAGTACCTTAAAGATGTTGTATTGATAACCTTGTCTACCCCTAAATCAAAAATATCTTTTATGGATGTAGCAAAAGAAACATTTCCCTCTGATTCTGAGTAAAATAAATCACCAATTCCCAATCTATCAATACCTAACTTTAACTCTTTTTTGGTCTTATCATAAGTCAATAAATAAAAAGATCCCTCAATTTCTTTAATGAAATCTGCATCATCAAAGTTTAAATTATCACTTTGTGCATTAATGATAATTATCTTATTTCTATCTTCAATGATTCTCTCAGTCTTGTTTTCAGAATAAATCCTTATGCAAGAATCTTCAAAGAGTAATGAGTGTTCACTTAAAATTGGTTGTAATCTCTCTATTCCTTGTTTATTAAACATTCCAAATACCATTTTAAATTATTATAATTTCCCCCTTTTTAAATTTTATGTATTCTCTCACTTTTATTCAGTTCTATATAACAAAAGTAAGACAATATTCTTCATCCTTTAAAATCATTGCTTTGCAAAGATCAACCATGTCAAATTCACCGATTTTAGCTTTTTCGCAAAGTGAAGTATCTTTCTGTTTAATAGCATAGATAAATTTGTTTCTTGCTTTGCAATCATCTGAATTGATTTGATTATTGTCCTTGATGAGATTGCAATAATCATGATCCTGGGTAACTACGCCAAAACAATAATTTTTGTAGGCATCATCATCAATATTTGAACAAAGGGAAGAATCTTTTCTATGAAATGCTGTGCATATAACTTTTTGTTCATCAATTAAATTATCGCAATATGACTCTTCCTTTAAAAAAGATATATCCCACTTATACAAAGCCATACATCTTTCCCTTGTCTGGTTGTGTGTGCAAAATTTAATGTTATCATTTACTAAAGCTAAACAATTATAATATTCAGAACTTAAAGAGTCAGTTGTATTAACAATAAGCATAAATTGAGCTTTTTCATCTTGAGAAATGGATTCAGAGCCAAAAAATGAATTAAGGATAAGAAATATACAAAATCCAATAATAATCAGAAAAGCAATAACCATTATTTTTTTATAATTCCATTTCATCTTTGGTTTTGGTTCTTTGAATTTCTTCTGGGCAGGAAGAGATTGTTCCATGGAGTCTATTTGTTTTATGCCAGTTATATTATTTATATTCTTTCCATTACCTTTATTGCTTTTATCTATTTCTGGATTTATTTCATCTTTTTTGGCTGCATTTTGGGCTGCAATTTCCTCAGGAGATACTTCAGTTTTTCTAACTTTGTTTTCTTCATCCATTTTAGATTATTTAATTATTCAAATTTGTGATTAAAGTATTTAAATCTTGTGTTTAATGACCGTGTTTTAAAATCGTCAGATCAATATAGTAGTAGTTTTTTATCTCATTTGAGGTGATGCATTTGTTCAAATGCCCAAATTGTAAAAAAACAAATTCAGTTAAAGCGGGTTTAAGAAAGAATAAAAGCGGTTTTGCAGCAATAATGACAATGATAAAATAATATAATTAAATTTGAATAGGATTTATTAAGCATTGTTTATCACACTCTTGCATTTTTCTTAAAAATTTTTGAAAAACATCAAATTCTATGATTTCTCTCAAAGGTCTATCTAATTTAATCCCTTCAAACATATTTATCTCACAAGGATAAATAGTCCCATCTTCCTCTATTTGTATCCTTTCATACAAATATCTGCATTTTTGTCCATAACCGAAAAAATCATAAGTTATAAAATTTTGATACTTAGGATTTTCTGTAACTAACTTTATCAAATTTTGTTCTAATTTCTTAAGTTGACTTATGGATACTTTTATTTTGTCAAAATTTTCTGGATGGTGATCAAGCCGCAATAAATTAATTTCATTGACACCTATGCTTTTTACAAATTTTATGGTATCTATTATCTGATCAATATTTACATTCATCACAACACTATTGATATTAATTCTAAAGTCAGGATGATTTTTTTTGATATAGGTTATTGCTTTAAGGCATTGTTTGTAAGTTCCTTGAAGATTTCTAATATAATCATGTGTCTCTTCTTTATAACTATCTAAAGATATTGTTATGCTTTTAAGCCCACACTTAATTAAGTTTCCAATTACTTCAGGAGTTAATAATTTCCCATTTGTTGTAATACTTATAGAATAACCTTGAGAGGTATATATAGTTATAAGCTTATAGAGAGATTCTAATTCAAGTAATGGTTCTCCGCCGAGGATTTTTATATTAGAAACTGTTTCATTATCAAAATATTTAATATATCCTATCAATTTGTCGAACTGATTTTTATTTTCTTTAATATTTTTATATCTATCACACATTATGCAATTGCCATTACACTTCATGCTCAGATTAAAATGTATTGTGAGGTGCTTCAATTTAATTGATTCATTATTTGGGGTGATTATTCTTCGTGATTTAAGCCAGACACTCAAACAAAGAAGACTCCAAATCTTGCGAGGGATCAGAGAATCGCGTTTATTATGGATATTTTTAATTAAATGTATAATATAACTATAATTTAACTGTTTTATTTGTTTTAAAAATTTTATGTTCTCGATGAGAAACCTTTTATTTTTCAAAAGCCATTTTGCGAAATTAGGTCCTGTGGGATTGACTCGCATGGTCAAAACTTCATCTGGAATATCATCCTTAAATACCATGGAAAGGATGGCTTTTCTTGAATGGTATCTTAATTTATATTCTGTTTTCAGACTATTTGCAAAACCATAATGCAGTTGTGTTAAAAAAGGGAAAGCAACAGTCAAATCGTATTTTTTTGCAAGGGTTGTTGTTACTATATTTAAATTCTCCACAAGAAAGTAACTTGATAAGAATATGTCATTTGCTAAAGGACTATTCAGGTTAAATAAATTAGATTTGGGCAGTTCAAATTTTAAGTTTTCAATAGACCCCTTAAAAGATTTTGAAAATAAACTCATCAACTCTTGTTTGGAATATGATATAAAATCATGATTGAAATGCCTGCAAAATTCAAATTCATGAGGAGATTTCATGAAATTACTAAAAAATCTGAATTTATGAAGATTCCTTTTTGTTGTTATTTTAGTATTTTTATCTAACTTTCTAAATCTTCTTTTTAATTTGTTGATATACAATTCTTCACTATTACCTAAAAGAAAATCTCCTTCTCCACTAAAAACTACCCTTACTTTATCTTGTAAATATCTCATTAATATATTTGTTAAAGTAAGTGCCCCATCGCAATTAGGTTGGTTAAAATTGTTCAGGATATCAGGTAATTCCTTTACTGATGAAGAATCTATAATAATATTTTTATGAATAGTATTATATTTTTTTGTGATTAATCTTATCCTTTTTAATACTTCATCATTAAGATTATAAACAGCAGTAACTGAAAAAATTGGCCTGTCAGTAACTTTTCTTAAGCAATGCAAAATTATTGTTGAATCTAATCCTCCGGATAGAAATAATCCTATTGGCTCTTTAGAATCATCAGGCAATAATGATTTAACAGACTTATAAAGCATTTGTTTATATTGAGATTCTAAGTTATTATAATCGATATTGATTTTTTGATTTTTGAACATCTCAAATTTTTTTATTCTTAGGTCTTGCTCTCCAGATAATATAGATTCTCCTTTTGGGACAAAACTAAATAAGAAATATAGTGCTAGATTTCTTGCATTAATATTATTAGTCATAGGTCACCATCTTTTAAATTCCCTCTATGATATAATTTATTGATTAATAATCTAATGTCAACTTGATTTAAAACAAGGATATAATACTGTTCAATCAAGCTGAACTTCTTTAATGATTTGAAATAAGGATTGATTATTACATCTATATTCTGAATGTGTGCATGGTATAATATCTCTGGAACTATATTTAAATAAAATTCCAAGATATCATATAATGTTAGATTATATGTTTGTGTTTTTTTGTTGAATATATCCAATTGCAGTTCTATTGTTTTAGTTTGACAATTCTTGATTATATCAATACTTTGTTCATAATTATTTTTATCCAGTATGTATGGCTTATTTGCTTCCATTTATAAAACTTAAAATTAAAAAAGACTAATAAGATAAAAACTTTTGGGTATAAAAATTTTGCTTTGCAAAATTTTTTAGTATTATTCCTACTTAGGTTTAATACCCCTCTGCTTGCAGCGGCATGATTCCCAAGTTGAGTTGGAGAGCAAGGCTCTCTAACTTACTTGGAAAACGAAGTTTTCTAAGTTCTTAGTAAGCTTTGCTTACCAAGACTTAATGAGCACTTGGAAGGCAGAG
>JAYEPB010000073.1:0-13078 GCA_034723595.1 Nanobdellota archaeon | reverse complement strand
TTTTTCCAGTCCTGAACTGGTGTATAATCCATTTTCGTTTCTTTTTGGTTAATCCATTCATTTATATCACCAAAACGAAGAAAATGACAAGAATATTAAAAGTGTGAACTGATTATCAAATTGAACAAAAAGAAATTAAGTGAAATAAAATGAAAGATGCAATGTTAATCAGGGATTTAGAAAAGAGGGGATTCTATTTGGAATTTCCTAGTTATAATTCCATTGAAGATGAAATTATTGAAATTTTGTTGATGCGTAAAGAAAGATTAAATCTTGCAATTCCTTTATTGTTGCAAAAGGAATTTGATTATGGAAAAATTATTAGTAAGTTAACCTTATCAAAAAGAGATGATAATAAAGAAATAATCGAAACATTCAATAAAATTATAATTATCACAAACAAAATATTTGAATTAGAAGGTATGGGAAACAACCACATTATAAGAATTATAGATGAATATAATCTTAATTACAATATTAAAAAATCTGAACTAGAATATTATCATTCTGAATTTATAAATTCAATTAGAAATAAAGAAGAGAGAAATGAAAAACTTCTGAATGAAAGAATAAAGATGAGAAAAAAATTAAGTTTAAATAAAGCATTAGCAATTACTTTTTCTGAAGGAAAAATAAAAATAATGAACAAAATATTTAATCATGAGCCTTTGACTAATTCAGAATTAAAATATTATTATAGATCTATCAGACCATTAATAATATCCATATTAAATGACAAGTTAGGAGACTATCTTGAAACAATCTTATCAATAAAAAAAATACTATCAATAAACCAACAACTTCATAAAGAAAGTTACTGAGATACTGAATTTAAGAAAAGCTTTATTAATAAGTTATTTAATTGAAATTAGTATATGAAAAGAGAGAAAATACTTGTTCTGGATTTTGGAGGCCAATACACGCAGCTGATTGCCAAGGCAGTCAGAAAATGCAATGTCTTCTCAGAAATCCAGGACTGCAATTACAATATAGGAAACATCATAAAGGAAAAGCCAAAAGGCATAATTCTTTCTGGAGGTCCTGATAGTGTTTATGAGATTGGTGCGCCACATGTCAATGAATATCTATTTGAACTTGGAATACCTATCCTGGGAATCTGCTATGGTATGCAGCACATTAATCATCTGCTCGGAGGAGGAATGCTTCACGGTAGTGATATCATAAAAGAATATGGAAAGACAAACATATATATTAACAACAACCATCCCTTGTTTTCAGACCTGGAAAATAAAATAACTGCATGGATGAGCCATGGAGACAGTGTTGATGGCAAAATGCTTGCCAAAGGATTTAAGATAATCGCCAGCACAGATAGTCATACAGCAGCAATAGCAGATGATAAAAGAAAAATCTATGGTATTCAGTTCCATCCTGAAGTAACTCATACTCCCAAAGGACTTGACATTATCTCAAATTTTGCGCATAATATCTGCGGCTGCGGCAATGACTGGACAATGGGCAATTACATCGAAGAATGCAAAGAATACATAAAAAATACTGTTGGAGAAAATGATGTGATTTATTTTGTCAGCGGAGGAGTTGATTCTGCTTTTGTGGCAGCAGTGCTTGCCCAGACAGAAGGCATAGGAAAAACATATGCCCTATATATTGATGGACTGATGAGAAAGCATGAAACTGAAGAAGTTGAAAAAAGCTTAAAAGATGCAGGCATAAAAGACCTGATTATATACAGGGCAGAGGATGAATTCATCAAGGCTGTTGAAGGTATGCATGACCCTGAAGAAAAAAGAAAAGCAATAGGCAATCTTTTTGGAGATATACAGCAGAGGATGCTTAAAAAGTTGAATCTTGACCATAAAAAGACATTTCTTGCGCAGGGCACATTATACACAGACCTGATTGAAAGCGGAAAAGGAGTAGGCAAAAATGCTGCAAACATAAAATCACATCATAATGTTGGATGCAAATTTATTGAGGATATGAAGAAAGAGGGTAAGATTGTTGAGCCAAACAGATTGATATTCAAAGATGAAGTCAGAGAAGCAGCGAGAGAGGTAGGTTTGCCAGTTGAAATCTCTGAAAGGCAGCCCTTCCCAGGACCTGGACTTGGCATAAGGATAGTCAATGGACTCCCAGAATGGATTAATGATGAATTTTACAGAATCAATGATAAGATCAGAATGATTGCTGAAGAAGAAGGATTGCAGGGCTATGCTCTTCCAATAAAAACAGTCGGTGTTCAGGGTGACGGAAGAACATATTCATACCTTGCGCTGCTGAAAGGAAAAAGAGACTGGAAAAAGATAAGAAATGCTGCAAAAAGAATACCTACTGAAATCCATAATGTGAACAGGATTGTATATGATATCAGCAACGATAATACTGAAATGCAGTCTCCTGACCAATATCTTGACAAGCTTATACCCACAACAGTTTGCAGAGAGACTGTTGACCTGCTTAAAGAAGCTGATTATAAGGGAAGAAAAATTATTGAAAAATATGGATTTGATGATCATATAAGCCAGACTATCTTTGTGCTGTTTGGCTCTGATATATACAGCAGCAGCAAGAGAAGCATTGCACTTAGGGCAGTTTCAACTGATGATTTCATGACAGTCTCTCCAGTCAGGCCATTGGATTTAAAGCAGGCAGATATTGAAGAGTATCAGAAGAATAATGCATTAAAACCTGCGCAGATGTCATGGCAATGCCTTAATGAGATTCATGATGCGTTATTGAAAAAATATGATATTGGCGCTTTTGTGATAGATGTGACAGATAAGCCTCCTGCAACTACATGCTGGGAATGATAAAAGGAAATTAAATATGCAATTAAAGGATATAAAAAAAGCCATTATAGAATCATGGGATAAGGATACTTGTTATCCAGAGTATGCTGATGAATGGACTCAGGAAAATCCTTCATATGGCCAATGTGCAGTAACAGCCTTAATAATTCAGGATTATTTTGGTGGGGATTTATTATATTGTAAGCATAATAATCATTATTGGAACAGATTGCCTGACAACAAAGATGTTGATCTTACATTGGAACAATTTCCCAGGGGGACTGTGATTTGCTTTGATGAAGTAAAATCAAGAGATACTGTATTGAATTGTGAATCTGCTTTAAAAGCTTCCACTCTGAAAAGATATAAATTAGTTAAAAAACGTGTTGAAGATAAATTAAAAAAGAGGCAATAGTAGTAAGAGTCATGATGGGTATAACAAAAATAAGCATGGCAACACTAAAAATGGTGAAGACAAATGATAGATGAAAAATTCAATGAACATATTAAATCCAATACAGGATGCGCTGTCATCCTGGCAGGGTCTGGCAGCGACGATAAGCCAAAGGCAGAAGGCGAAAAATCGCACATACAGAAGATTGCAGAATCTTTGGACAAATACAAAATACCTTATCAGGTGAGGATATGCTCTGCGCACAAGCAGCCTGAGAAACTAATGGAGATAATTAATGAATATAATGGATTAAGCGGGCTTGTTGCTTTTGTTGCAGTCGCAGGAGGTACTGATGCGCTGTCTGGAACATTATCATATCATGTACTTGGACCTGTTATAAGCTGTCCGCCTGATGCGCCAAATGACAGCTGCCTGAGGAATCCGCCAGGCAGTTCTAATGCATATATTGCAAAGCCTGCTAATGTAGGAAGATTCATCGCGCAGATGTATGCAGGAATTAATCCTAAATACCATACTCTGCTGGAAACAGATAAAGGAGCAAAGCTCGAGGCACTTGAAACTGATGATTTTAAAATAAATGAAAAATACAGGGGGGAATAACATGTTATCAGAAAAACAAGCAGAAGATTTAGTAGTCAAATATATGGCTAAAGAAGGTTCAATAACACCGACTCAGGAGATTCTTGATTCAGGAGCAGTTCCAAGACTGGCAGACTATATTATAAAGCCAGGCAAGGTTTCTGACTCTATTTTTGGCAGCAATGGTAGTTATTATGACAAGGAAGTTGAGGCAGTAATTGAGTTTGAAAACCCTCTATTAAATACAAAAAAGGGCATCCCTCCGAGGCTGATGGTAAGAAATCCAAAAATATCAACCCATGATATAGTCAGGGGTGATATTCCTTTCAAAGATCAGATTCTTGCTGAAAACCATAACTTCATGCTAAACCTGGTTAAGGAAGCGATTGGAACATCGCAGTATGATGTGCCAGGGCTTGCTGCTAATTCAGTTGTGATTGCAGCTGAAAACCTGCAGCAAATCCCATTTGAGAATGTGCTTAGGCTTTATCTGG
Organism: Nanobdellota archaeon; assembly: GCA_034723595.1. Lineage (GTDB taxonomy): Archaea > Nanobdellota > Nanobdellia > Woesearchaeales > JAGLGH01 > JAGLGH01. Next base: position 8,819 of record JAYEPB010000073.1, on the reverse strand, counting down.
CAAAAAGCTCAACTGAAACATCATTATATCATGCTTATATTGTGCAGGGAAAAAGAGAATTTGCAGGACATTCTCTGCCAAAAGGTCTTGTGCCTAATGGGGATTTACCTTATGTCATGGATACGCCTTCAACAAAGTCTGATGAGCATGACATGACAGTAAAACCAGATTATCTTTTTAAAAATAATATATGCACTCCGCAGGAATATACTCAGATAATCAACAGCTCACTCTTTGCATTTGGGATGGTATCATATTTCCTAAAAGAAAAAGGCATTATTCTGGTTGATACAAAGACTGAGCATGGAAAAAACAGCAAAGGAGAGATTGTTTCGCAGGATGAACTTTATACTCTTGATTCATCAAGATTCTGGCTTGCAGATGATTATAATAAGCAGTCTGAGGTGTTTTATTCTAAGAAAGATAGTGATCTTATAACTTATTTATTGCAGACACAGGATAACCTAAAAGAGGAAGATTACATAGTAGACAATAATGTGATTATTTGCCCAAAATCTTATTCAAAAGAGTTTGCAAGAGGATTCTCAAAAGGTGATGCAGGATATACTGACGAACAGAGAGTCAAAATTGCTGTGCGATACATAATGGGGATACAACATCTTCTTGGAAAAGAATTTGAACCTGACATGAGACCAAGAGATGAGAGAGTTATAACTGGACTCCAGACAATAGTAGATAATCTTGTGATGTAAAAGATGGCAGAAGATAAAACAAAGACACAGCCAAAACCGCTAAAGCCAAAGGGAATCAAGCTTGAGTCCAGTGATCTTGCAGCAGGCAGATATGGAACTTATGAAATGGCACAGATATGGGGACCTGAAAAGACATTTGAATACTCTTTGAAAGCACAGGCGCAGTCAGCCCTGACACTGAGCAAGCTGTATCCTGATATTGTTCCCCCTGCACATGCAGAAGAGATAGAATCCAAAGCAAATCTTTATCATGTTGACCCTGACAGGATAAGGGAACTTGAGGAAAAGACTGGTCATGATGTCATTGCTATAAACACTGCATTAGAGGAAGTTGTAAGCAGGGACGCAGGAGCGCATATCAATAAGGCAAAAACCAGCGCAGACACAACCCAGCCTGCAAGGGCGCTTCAGTTGAAGCAATCGCTTGATGTTATAGCTGATACAATTGAGAATCTGAGAGATATAATTATTGAAAAGTCAATAGAATGGATTGACAAGCCTCACATGGATCAAAGCCATGGTTATGATGCCCTGCCTACAGTTGCTGGTCGTCCTCTGGCGCACTATGCTGAAATGCTCCAGACAGATTTGCAGGTGCTGAAATTCTTCTATAATTTTTCAATAAGGGGGAAATGGGCAGATGCGACAGGAAACCATCATTCTGCTTCTGCTCTTGGCATGAGCGGCATGAATCTCCAAGAGCAATATTGCCAGGATTTGAAAATAGGACACATGATTGCTCCAGCCCAGGTGCCTGGTCTGGAATTTGAGGCTGACATATCTTATGTTCTTGCGCGGACTGGTGAGACTGTAAATAACATAGCCAAGTATATAGCATTGGGCAGAAACGATGATGTCAATATATTCATCAATACAAATCCAAAGAAGAAAAAAGGTTCTTCTGCAATGCCTCATAAGGATGCAAAAAATGGAAATCCAGTCATAGAAGAGCAGAATATGTCTGCAAGGAATTATGGCATTGGCAATCTTGTTACAGCATTGATAAATTGCGACATGCCTTATGCAAGAAATCTGGCTGCTTCTTCAAACAGCAGGATAAATCTTGAAGATGGTTTTAAATTTCTTGACCATGCAGCAAGGAGACTATCAGGCATTGCCTATTGGATTGGATTAAGGGAAGATAGAGCTAAGGAAAGAGTGCTGAGAAGCTATGGTGTTGTTACATCTCAGCAGGTCATGACATATCTGACAGACCATAGGATTGTGGAAAATCCCATGACCAGAAGCGAGGCGCATGATCTGATGGGAGAGCTGGCAGCAGATGCCTGGGAAAACAAGAAGCAGTTCATTGACGTACTTTTGCAGAATAAGGCAGTAACTTCAAGGCTGGATGAATCAATTCTTCGGGAGATAGCAGACCCTTTGAAATATATTGGCGAGAGCAAGAGAATCATTAGAATAGTAAAATCTATGTATTATCATAAAAAAACATTTTGAGGTACTTGAAAAATGGCAATAAACGATTATATAAATGATGTTATTCGTAAGGGAGATAAAGGTTCAGCATTATTGCATGCATTATGCGCTCCTACCCTAGAAAACCAGAAAGATTTCATAAGCATAATCTCTGATGGGATGAATGGTCTTGCTGCCCTGAAAGTTCCTGAAGGATATAATGTTGCAGTATTTTCAGCTGGTGGCAATCCAAATGAGAAAAACCTTGAGAATCATACTCTTTCGCTTGTTGAGAATCTTATGTCATATGCCATAAACATAAATGCTAAACCTATAGCTTTTGCTAATGTTGTTGATTCTGACACAGGAGATATAGATATGCTTAAAGTTATAGGTAATGCTCTGAGAAAAGGTGCAGATAAATATAAGCTTGCGATAATGAATGGCGAAAATGCCTGTCTTGGTCCGCGCGTAAATTGCGAAGCTAATCTATCAGGTACAATGATTGCTCTTCTTCCAAAGGAAAAGTCTGTTATCATGGATAATTCACAAGATAATCAGATCTCTCAGTCATTCAGCTTTAAGCATAATGGCGTAACCTATGCAGTATTTGATCCAGAAGACAAGCCAGTAATAATCAATTCTGATGGTGTTGGCACAAAGACAGAGTTTTATGAGCGATCAGGTCAATACGAATTTGCAATAGATGATTATATGGCTATGAACCTGGATGATGCAGTAAAATCAGGCGCAATAGCAAAAGTCATATCAGGGATAGTTGAGACAAGAGGATTGGTTGGAACCAGAAGATTTATTCCAATGAAGAAAATCATTTCGCATACTGAGTCTCTTGCTAAATCCATGGACCTTATAGCAATACTTGATGAGGAGCAAGTGGGAGATAGGATAAAAGGATATGATGAATCTCTTCCAAGCTATAATATCAGCGGTTCAGTTGTTAGTGTTATAGATGAAGAAAGGTTAAAGAATCCCCTGGTTCCAAAAGCGAGAGATTCACTTATTGCCCTGCTGTCAATGAACCCTAATCCAAGGTCAAATGGAATAACAGCAAAAAGGCAGGCAATGGTAGATATGTTTGGAGAAAAATGGCATGAGACTGATGAGGGAAGATTATTCATGCAGTATCTCGGACAGCCTTCGACAATTTTCTATCCTATTTTCAAAGAGCTTGTGTCAAAAGGTCTTGCTACAAGCGTATATCACATGAGCGGAGGATCATTTGATGGAAAACTTGCAAAGCCTTTGGCAAAGCATAATCTATATGTTAAGATCAATAATCTATTCCAGCCTGACTGGAGAGAGTCAGCTATTGTAGGCAGAGCTCTTATGCCTGCTGAAGCTGCCTATGCTTCATTTCCTATGGGCAATGAAGCATTTATCACAACATCCAACCCAAAAGAGGCAAGCAATATAATCTGGGATTTATATGGACTCCATACAAGGCTTGTTGGAAAATTAGAGAATAATGATAAAGGATTGACTGGTGTTAAGCTTATTGGAATAAAAGGCTCTAATGGGGAAGATGTGTATTTCTCAGGCAGATAAAGGTTTATTCTTATTAGATAGGTATTTGGACTATAACTATAGAGGATAAACGAAAAGTTTATTAATGCCTATTTTTATAATAAACATATTACAATTTTTTGATAAAAATAGACAAAATGGTGCGATGGATATGAAGAAAAATATAATGATTTTATGCATGATTATTGTTCTAATAGCAGCTGTTTGCCATGCAGGCACCTTTGTTGATGATACAGAAGCAGAGTTTAATCTTGGGATTTATAATTTGTCCGGCTGGCGTACCAGCAATATAATGTTATGGGGTGAACTGCCTGATTCTGGTGTTAATAGCGCTGTTGATACAACTGGACTGGTTGGGCTGTGGCATCTAAATGGTGATGCCAATGACACTTCTGGTAATGGGAATGAGGGGGTAATTTATGGTGCTATAGAGGTAGATGGGAAACTGGATACTGCAATGAGTTTTGATGGTGTGGATGACTGGGTTGATTGTGGAAATGATGAGAGTTTGAAACCTCAAAGTATAACATTCTTGGCATGGGTTAAAATTAATGGATGGAGTTCTTCAGTTCCTTATCATGAACCTATAGTGAAACACGGAGATGGCTGTAATTCAAATGGTTTTGGACTAGCTGTAAATCACCGTGGTACTTTTAATAAACATCTTTACCTTATCTCATTCAGTGATGGTATTAATCCTGGTGACTTTGTGACTAGTGAAACTTTAGAGTCCGAAACATGGGAACTGGTAGGATTTATATGGGAACCTCTTAGTTCAACTACATCCCGACAGAAGTTAATATTAAACGGCGATGTGGTCATAACTCGTGATATTAGCATTCCAGTTCCATCAAATATTGCCAGTAATCTTTTGATTGGCAAAGGAATTGACTGTTGGGAGACTATAACATTCAACGGCTCCATAGACGAAGTAGCAATCTACAACCGCTCCCTATCATCAGACGAAATCCAAACAATGTACAACGCCCAGAAAGACAACTACCCTTCATCAGGTGATTATGAAAGCAAAGTGCATGATGCTGGCAGTAGTGCGACATGGGATAATCTGACTTGGGTTGCAAGTAAAGCAGGTGCGCTCCCAGATAACCAAGGAGTTGAAAGCGGTGAGTATGGAGCAAACATGACTGGCAATGTTCTGCTGCTGCATATGGATGAGGCAAGCGGAACAATTGTAGATAGTTCTGGAAGCGGGAATAATGGCGCATTTGATTTTGGGGACTATGAAACCGCAGATCTTGGCACAAATGGAACTATAGTATATGAAACCAGCACCTATGCATTGAATTATGGATCTGATTACTACAATGGCTGGATATTCGAAGCAACCAGTGGTCCTGCAGCTGGTTCTACTTCTATCATAAGCGATTATGTTGTCTTTAATATCCAAAATGATAAAGAGATACATCTTGAAACTCCCTTGACAGGACTCGCTTCAGGGCACACTTACCATATTTATAAAAATACTGAAGGACCAAATTCAGTTTCTGGAAAGTATGGGTCTGCAATTCAGTTTGATGGCATAGATGATTATATTCAATTAGGATGGGATGCTCCTTCTTTATCTGAAATAAGCGGAGATAAATTAACCATCGAGGCTTGGATAAGACCTGCAAAAGTAACAGGTTATCAATTTATTATTATAAAAAATGGACCATTTTACCTAAAACTTATTGAAAATAAACTCTCCGCTTGGGTATATACAGGTAGCTGGCATGAACTAATTGGGGGTATCCCTATTACAGTAAACCAGTGGCACCATGTTGCTGTAGTATATAATAGTTCCAATATTAGTTTATTTGTTAATGGAATCTTTGACAAGTCCACGATTCTATCTGGCAATTTAACTGGAAATGGTCAAGTTCAGATAGGAAGATATAATAATGGTGGCAGTTCTGGTAATCCTAGTGAGTATTTCCAAGGCACAATAGATGAACTAGCAATCTACAACCGCTCACTATCATCAGAAGAGATCCTGAACCATTACAAACGAGGAGCATTAAGATTAAACATCTCAGCTAAATCATGCGATGACCCTGACTGCAACGGAGAAACAACATGGGACAAGACATGCACAACATCTCCCTGTGATATAAGTTCCCTAACCAATTCAAGATATATCCAATATAAAGTCAATCTGCAGTCTGACAGCACTTTAACTCCTGAACTAAGTAATATAAGCGTATTTTATGGGGTTGCTGGGTGCATAGACAATGACAATGACGGCTGGGGCGCAGCAGGCTCTAGCTTAATATCCTGTAATAATACAGCCAGCTATGATTGTAATGATTCAAATGCAAATGTTCATCCAAATGCTTATGATCATCCCAATAATGGTATTGATGAAGATTGCAGCGGAGAGGATGCAACTGCTGATTATAATTCTACAATTGTATTTGAATTGGATTATAATGTTGGTGGCTTCTGGGGCTATCATATTGGTGATGATATAGGTTATGAGGTTAATTTCCTAAAAGATGGTGCTCTAAGCAATCAGGATGTAAGCGAAATCATTGTTAACCTTACAGATACCAATGGTGATACAATAAAAAGCCAGTCTTTATCAGCCATGACTTATGCTGGAGTCGGAAAATGGACTGGCGCATTTTTTACAGATGATGTAGGCGCCCAATTTGATGACAAAGTTCAATTAAAACTTTTTATCTATGATATATTTGGCGACATACTCACTCAGAGAACGCATCAGGATGAGGTATTTAAGTCAGGTACAGCGCCATCCTTATCCTCCTCATTGTTTAGCTATTTTACAGATGCAATAAGCAACTATACGGTCAGAGATTTAGTTGTCAACAGCTCTGAAGCAAAAATCGACTGGACAGGAACAAAACTTGACCTTACTGAAAGAATCATATCTCTTGACAGTGCAATAACAATGGATGACAAATTAATTTATATGGATTCAGCAGCATACAGCGAACTGAATGATTCTGCAGCACTTACATTCGAAAATGTGAACTGCGCATCGCCTTATATATTCTATTCAGAGACAGCAAATACAAGGGCTGCAATATTTGCTGAAAAAAACCAGTGCCTGCCGCCAAGATGCACAGACATACAATGCTCAGGCTCAACTCTTACAGTCACAGTCAGCTCATTCAGCGGATATGCAGCAGAAGGAAATGCTAACCTTTCAATTGATGCAGATGATCCTAAGTTAGATACTGAACTGATGCATTTCACAGCAGAGTACTGGAATTCAACCGCAGGAGGAAACTTCATTTCTGGTGCAGATTGTCAGATATACTTCACCGACGGCAACTATCCTATGGTTGAAGGAAGCAATGTATATACCTACAACAGAACATTTATTGGATTCGGAGCAGGATTGCAGGAATACAATGTAACCTGCAACCACATAACATGGACACCGCTGACTGCTTTTGACAATGCGACAACAACAAGCGCACTAATCCCAGAGTTTTCAACAATAACTTTAGGGCTGGGATTGATTGCAGTATTGGCTGGATTATTTATAATCCGTAGAAAGAAGTAATGTGTGCTTGGCTTGCGAAGCAAGACAACATACCATGGTGCCAGCGGCTATTTCAGCTGTTGTGATGAGAAGAAAGCAAAATATTTAGTAAGATTTTTATATCACTTCTTTTTATTATAAATAAACATGGCAAAACCAGAAAACGGCGATTATGTAAAAGTAATCACACAGGATGAAGAGTTTGATGGCATACTGATGCCCCGACCAGAAATATTTGACAAAAATATAATCATTCTTAAGCTTGACAGCGGCTATAACATAGGCATTGATAAGGCTAAGATAAAAAAGATAGAGCTTGTCAAAAAATATGAGCCAAAAAAAGCAAAGAAACATGAGATTAAATTCAACAAAAACCTTCCAACAGTCTTGATAATCTCCTGCGGAGGCACAATCTCTTCTAAATTAGATTATCGCACTGGCGGAGCATCTGCAGATTATGCTGCAGAGGATTTTATCCAGATGTGTCCTGAACTTGAGAATATTGCGAATATCAAAACAAAGAAAGCTTTTAGCTTAATGAGCGAGGACATGAATCCAAAAGCCTGGCAGAAGATAGCTGAAATGATCCATAAAGAATTAAAACAATGCGACGGTGTTATAATTACGCAGGGAACTGATACTCTCCATTTTACAACATATGCAATGTCATTTTTCTTAAAGAATCTTAACAAGCCAGTCATATTTACTGCATCACAGAGATCAATTGACAGGGGAAGCTCTGATGCTTTCATGAATCTAATATGTTCAGTTACAGCAGCTGCAAAGTTTGATTTTGCTGGTGTTGCAACATGTCTTCATGGCACAATTAATGATGATTATTGCATACTGAACAGAGGAGCAAAAGTAAGGAAGATGCATACTTCACGAAGAGATGCATTCAGACCTTTAAATGAGCTGCCTTTAGCAAAAATATTCACTGATGGCAGGATTGAGATTACCAATGATAATTTCAGAAAAGCATCTGAATCAAAAGAGCTTAAGACAGAGCTTGATAATAAGTTTGAACATAAGGTTGCCATGATTACAATATATCCTGGCATGGACCCAGAGATAATAGATTTTTATGCAAATAAAGGATACAAGGGAATTGTCCTTTCTGCTACAGCATTAGGCCATGTTCCAACAATAACCAAAGGATATTCTCTTGAGCCTTATCTGAAAAAAGCACATGAGAATGGATTAGCTGTAGTTATAGCATCTCAGACACTTTATGGCAGAACTAATCCTTATGTTTATTCTAATCTCAGAAAGCTTTCAATCACCCTCCACTGCATATATGTAGAGGACATGATCCCAGAAGCAGCTTATGTCAAGCTTGGCTGGGCGCTAGGACACACTTCAGACATTGCTGAAGTGAAAAAGATGATGCTTAAGAATGTTGCAGGTGAGATTAACGAAAGGCATGAACCTGAAAGTTTTCTTTTTTAATGACCTAAAATATAAAATAAAAATATTTTAAAATTTTGTTATGCAAAATTTTAGTACATATAAAGTCAACATGCATATTTTTTTAAATTCTGAAAAATATTCAACCCTTGAAGTTTCCAAGTCTGTAAAACAGACATAACAATTTCAATCCATCTTTTACCTTTCCATGTTCTAATACACCCTAT
>JAYEPB010000072.1:0-3162 GCA_034723595.1 Nanobdellota archaeon | reverse complement strand
AATAATTTTTTGAGTAGGGTTTGATTTTAAACCTGATTTCCTACAAAAGTTATTACAACACTTTGTGGCTATATTGGCGATAAAACTATAGAGAGAAGTGCCAAATCTTTTTTTGTCTTTTTATTCTTGAGATTCCAGGAAGAAGGGATGCAATAATTTCTGTATACTACAGATTTTAATTTTAATAGAAACTTTTATAAATAGCGCAATACTTCCTCTAACAATCAAAGGACATTAAAATCCTATGATTTATTATAAAAAATTGAAAAACGGAGGATTATCAAAATGGCAAGAGAAAAACCACACATAAACATTGTCTTTGTCGGACATGTTGATCATGGTAAATCAACTACTGTTGGAAGGCTTCTTTTTGACAGTGGCAGCATTGATGAACAGGCTATGAGAAAACTTAAAGAGAAAGCAGAAGAACTTGGGAAGGGCGGATTCGAGTTTGCATTCGTTATGGACAACCTGAAAGAAGAAAGGGAAAGGGGAGTTACCATTGACCTTGCGCACAAGAAATTCGAAACAGATAAGTATTATTTCACAATAATAGATGCACCAGGTCACAGAGATTTTATCAAGAACATGATTACAGGCGCATCCCAAGCTGATGTAGGTGTTCTAGTTGTTGCTGCAAATGATAGTGTCAGCGCGCAGACAAAAGAGCATGTATATCTATCAAAAACTCTTGGTGTAAATCAGATGATTGTTGCAATCAACAAGATGGATATTAGCGGAGTTGACTATTCTGAAGAAAAATACAACAAAGTCAAGGCAGATGTATCAGAACTTCTTAAAAGTGTAGGATACAATCCTGATGAAGTACCGTTCCTTGCAATTGCTTCATTACAGGGAGATAATGTAACCAAAAAAAGTGATAAGATGCCATGGTACACAGGACCAACACTTCTTGAAGCTATGGATAAGATCACACCCCCAGAAAAACCAACTGGTTTGCCGCTAAGGCTTCCAATTCAGGATGTATATAACATCACAGGTATTGGAGTAGTTCCGGTTGGAAGAGTTGAGACTGGAGTCATGAAAATCGGTGACAAAGTCATGGTTGTTCCTGGAAGAGAAGGAAAAGGAGTTTCTGGGGAAGTCAAATCTATAGAGATGCATCATGAACAGTTTACTGAAGCAGAACCTGGAGACAATATTGGTTTCAACGTAAGAGGTATTGGCAAGAAAGACATCCAGAGAGGAGATGTGCTTGGACCTGCTGACAATGTTCCAACAGTTGCGACTGAGTTCACTGCACAGATGGTAGTCCTAAATCATCCAACTGTTATTACAGTAGGCTATACTCCTGTATTCCATATCCATACAGCACAGGTAGCATGCCAGGTTATAGCAATCGAGAAGAAATTGAATCCTGCAACAGGCGAAGTGCTTGCAGAGAACCCAGATTTCATCAAGAATGGCGATGCAGCAATCGTAAAGATTAAACCAGTACAGCCGCTAGTAATTGAAAAACAAAAAGAGATTCCTCAGCTTTCCAGATTCGCGATTAGAGATTCGGGATCAACAGTCGCTGCAGGAATGTGCATTGATTTGGTGAAAAAGGAATAATGGCTAAGCCATTATTTTTTTCTTATCTTTCAAGACATCATGATAATCAAAATGATTACCATGTAGCACAAAAAAGCAACCAAGAAAATAATTAAAATGTCAAAAGCAAGAATAAAAATAGCAAGTACGGAAATTGAAAAAGTAAATCAGGTCTGCGATTATATCAAAGATATTTCTGAAAAGACTGGTGTTAATATGCGTGGTCCTATTCCTCTTCCTACACAGAAACTGAAACTTACTACTAGAAAGTCTCCTGATGGAGAAGGCAAGGCTTCATGGGAAAGATATGAGATGAGAGTGCATAAAAGGCTTATTGATTTAGGAATTGATGAGCGTGCATTAAGGCTTGTGATGAGAGTCCCTATTCCAGAAGGACTTAATATCGAGATAGAGATGCTTGATTAATCAAAAATTTGCCTAGCAAATTTTTGTAAGTGCCAGACTAGATTTCTTTGGAAATTATTTTATATGGATTTTTATTAGTTAGGATTATATAAACTTACAGCATTTCGTTAATATATGGAACTAAAGACAACAGTAGCTATTGCAAGCGGGATTATACTGGTATGGGGATCAATTACCTATGAAAGGAATATTAGACCTATGAACCAATGCATGCTTAAGAATCTGAATTTAGATGAGATTGTTAGCGGAACCCATATCCTCAATGCAGCTAAATACCTAAATAAAAATAACTATATGGGTCTGACGTATTTAAAATTTGCTTTAGGTCAAGATGTTCCAATAAAATATGATTCTGAGGATATAACAAGAACAGCTAAACAGGTAATTGATAAATACAGCAAAGATTCGAAATACTATTACATGTTATTAGATTTTGCAAAAGAAGCAGATAAGTATGAAAGAAAAGAAACAGCCAAAAATATTCTTAAAGAAGAATTAAAGAATCTGAGTAAGAAAGATTGTTCTGATTCATTTCGGTATCATATCTGGATGATATATGAGCTTGATCTAAAGAAAACAAATTCAATTGAAGAGACTCATAAGAATCTTAGAGATTTTTATAGGAAAGATAATATGCACAATTATGTTATTGCTACAGAAGTGTTAGATTCTGTAGAACAAAATCTTCAGAAGAATGTCCCATCTTTTGTGGAGAGAGTAATGCAGAACAGTAGTTTAGAATCATTTTTTTCAAAACTTTTATAAACAATTCTTGAATCTATGATAATATACTGCTGAGGTCGCATGACCTGCAGCCTTTTAGCTACGCTAAAACCCTGGGGAAAAACAGCGGGTTACTCATTGTATTCGCAATATTCGCAACCCACTTCGTGGCTGATGGAACAACCGACATAAAAAATACCTAACTCACATTCATTTATACGCCGAGGTCGCATAACCTGGTATTGCGCAAGCCTGGAAAATAACTTATACTAGTGAGCTTGTGTCTGCAAAGACTTCTGGGTTCAAATCCCAGCCTCGGCGTTTATTCTTATTCAGATTGCTGCAAAGACTTATAAAAAATCAAAACAATAAATGAAGAGAACAGCAGCAGTCCTGCACCTGATATGAAGAACAACTTAAATGATATCTGGATAAGAATCCCTGATATGACCAGCCCTA
>JAYEPB010000071.1:0-13229 GCA_034723595.1 Nanobdellota archaeon | reverse complement strand
AGGTCGCTTTTCCGGAAGATTTTCAGAATCAATACTTATAAAATCAGTAATTTTTATATACCCCACCATATTAAATGTTTTAATAATGCTAACCTACAACTTTTCACTAGTATTTGACAAAGATACAGAAGAGCAAATAAGAGAATATGCCATAAAAATAAATCCTGCTCTAAATACACAATTTGATTTAAATGCAGAATCTATGCCACATATAACTATAATTAAATTCAACACGACTGAAGAATTAAACAGCGCAACAATTGAAAAAATTGAAAATCTATGCCCTAAAGAACTTTATGTTACATTCTCTGGATTAACCTTGCTTCCTTCCCATAATGCTGGAACTTGGATTGAGATATCAGTAATAAAAACCAATAATCTAATCAAACTGCAAAAACAAGCAGAACTTCTTTTGCCTAACGCGCAAATACTGAATAAAATATGTGATGGATACAGGCCTCACATAACATTGAGCAAAACAGTGGATGTTAATAATCTCACAATATCTAATTTAGATTCTGCCATACTAAGAAAAAAGAACATCAGAGTTCAGGCAAACCTGAGTCTAGCTGGCAATCATTTCTAAATGTACGTTATTGATAAAAAATTAAAACAAAAAAAGCATATCGATAAAGATGGAAGAGAAAAGGCAAAAATAACGAAAGGATAGCCTGATAAACGGCGAACTTAATCGAAAATTTTAAATATATCTTATTATATTGCTGAGATAAAGGGTTTTTCAAAACTCTCTATAGTTATTGAGTGAATTAAATGATTATTGAAGTGATTATTGAAGTATAAAATGAAGAGATTAAGATATAACTTATTGAAACAAAGCATCATAATATTCGTGACTTTAATCTTTTTTGCATTATCTGTATCTGCAGTCACATGTTCAGATTGCGCAAGCTGCAACTCAGCTATTCAGTCAGCACCACCTGGAGCTACAGTCTATCTAGATACACCAATCATAGATCATGGTGGGAACTGTATCTATATCAATAGGAGTGCCATAACCTTTGATTGTCAGGGAAATATGATAGATGGTACGAATTCAGGGAAGGGCATAAATATCTATGCCAATTATAATGAACACTTGCAAAATGTTAAAATAAAAAACTGCATAACCCAAGAATTTTATTTTGGCATTGATATATATGCATACACTTATACTATAACACAAGCTTTAATAGATAATGTCACAGTCTCAGATAATGCTGGTTATGGAATGTTGATACATGGTTTTGGTATAAATAATAGTGATATAATCAATTCAATATTCAATAACAATGGTGATTATGGCTTATATATATCAAGATCTAGATCTAATCAATTTGAAAATATAACATCCAATGGAAGCGAGTATGGACTTTTTCTGTTTGAATCTTTATCCAATAATTTCAATAATCTCAATCTCCAGGAGAATCTATTAAAAGATTTTCATTATTCTTTTCCTTCTAATATTGATACAAGTTATTGCTCTAACACTTTTTCTAATATAATAGGTTCTGGCGGTAGAGATATAATCATAGCTAACAGTCCAGTAACCATCCAGGACCAAACACTTTCGCAATTAGTGCTCTGCAATGCAGACAATAGCAATATTATGAATATAACTTTCGTGGGTTCTTCAACATTAAATAATAATGGATTCTATGCTTATGATACTGACAATTCATTTATTAATGATATAAATTCAAGCAATAATTACTATGGCATTTATTTTAGGGGTAGGTCATCCACTGATTATAGTTTTCAGAACACATTTGAAAATATCATCGCAAATAGCAATACTAAAAGTGGATTTCGTCTAGAAATTGGGCAGTCAAATACTTTACGCAACATTACAGTTTCAGATAATAGCGATATTGCCCTATATTTATATAGTTGTAAGGAGAATAATATTACATCTGTTAATGCATATTCAAATAATCATCGTGGAGTATCAGTTACAGGTAACTATAATATATTGACGAATATCCATGCAATTGATAATCTTTTTTCTGGCATATCACTTTCAAGTTATAATAATCTAACATCTGCTAATTGCTCAAATAACAAGGGGAGGGGACTTGATTTATGTGGGTCAACATACAACAGAATAATCTCAATCAATTGTTCAAACAACACACAGCAAGGCATATATCTGACATCCGGCACATATAACAATATATCAAATTCTGAAGTATCAAATAACGCAATGGGTGGCATAGTGCCATATAGATCTAGCTACAATCATTTTGAGAACATTACTGTTCAGGAAAACACTTATGGCGATATTGATTATAGTATATCTAATACTGCCCCTACACAACCATCATACTGTAACAATACTTTTCAGAATATTATTGGATCTGGAGGAAGAGAAATAATTGTAGCAACAGAATCAATAAACCTGCAGAACAAAGAACTTTCAGAACTGATTCTATGCAATGCAGATGGTTCGTCTATAACAAATGTAACTGTCAAAGGATCAGATACAATAAAAAATAATGGGATATATCTATATTTTGTTGACAATTCAAATTTCAACATCATAAATTCCAGTGATTCCTACTATGGCATATACTTTTATGGTAATTCTGGAAACCTGGCAACTAACAATACATTTAATGATATAATAACAACTAATCATGTCAAGAAGGGATTTTATATTAATTATGCTGAGAATACCAGTCTGATTAAAATAAGAGCTAATAATAATTCAAATTATGGAATATATGCGTATTCTGCAGCCTACACTCAATTTAATGATGTGATATCCTCAGGAAATACAAATGATGGCATATTTATTGGTTTTTCCAATTATTTTAATATACAAAATGCAACAGCATCAGATAATTCTGGAAATGGAATTTCGTTAAGTTCTTCAGATTATGGTAATCTTTCAGATGTTAATCTTGATTCACATGCAACATCAAATGGATTGTATTGTCTTTCTTCAGACTATAATAATATCTGGGATATCACAGCCACAAACAATTCAAAAGGGATTTTTCTCTATTATGCAACTTACAACAACCTTTCAGACCTTATATGCATTGACAATTCATATGGAATATCCTTAAATACGGCAGACAATAATAATATATCATCATTAAAAAGTATTTCAAACAGTTACGGCGTTGAGTTAAGTAAATCAGATTCAAATATTATTGAAAATAGCCTGATAGAGAATAATTCCCAGCAGGGAATCTATATAGCTACATCTTCTGGATCTAATCTCAATAATACTTTGACTAACATTACCTCAAAAAATAATTTACATGGCATATATTTAGGTTACAATGCAGATAATAATCAAATAACAGATTCGCATATAGAAAATAATGATTATGGCATATATTTGTATGAATCTTCCTCATATGATCCTGAATTCAACTATATCTATAACAATTATTTCAATAATACGCAAAATTATTTCATCGATTCAGGTATTACTAACCCTAATTACTGGAACACAACAAGCTATACAGCAACAAATATCATTGGAGGTCCAAGCATAGGAGGCAATTATTGGGCAAATCTTACTGGAGATGGATTCTCACAGACATGCAGTGACTCAGAACCAGATGGATTCTGTGATGCCCAATACAATATTAGTGATGACGGATTGAATATAGATTACTTGCCTTTAATTTTGTATACATCGAGCAGCATGCCAACCGTCTCGAACTTTGAATCTGAAGAAACCACAAACTTTTCAGATTCTAATGAAGTTCCGGATATAACCAATGTCACAAACATGACTCTTGCAACAGAAGATGTTAAGATTCAGTTTCCTGAAAATTATAGTGTAAATGCTGAAGGAGAAGATTATGATATAAATATAATCTTTGGAGACTGCTTTGTTTCAGTGAATTCATCAGCATTGGATTTAACATTCAATGCGACAGCATACCTTAGCTTAAATAATTCAGACGGCCATTGCGGAGACAACAGCATATATACTGCTGATGGATTCCATCAATCTAAATCAGCAATCCAGGCTTATAATACAAGATGCACTGAGTGTGATGAAATCCTGAAAACAAATGGTTCAATAACACAGTTCAGGGTGCCGCATTTCTCTAGCTATGCAATAGGCTCAAATGCAAGGCTTGATATCTATGATGAATATGAGGCTAGTTCAGTCGATACTGGAATAGATATAGCATTCTATGCGAATTATACTGATAAGCTATCTGGAGACCATATCGGCGGCGCAGAGTGTTATATAGAATTTGATGACAATGCAACATCTTATCTGATGACAAATAATGGGGCTAATCATAATTATACTAAGACTGGCGGTTTTGCCTCACCCGGATTACATTCATGGAATGTTACATGCAGCAATGCGACTGGCGGCTGGAATTCCCTTAATGCGACAGATGATATTCAGATTAATGGGACAGTGATACCTGAGTTCAGCGCAATCACTTTAGGACTGGGACTGATTGCTGTATTGGCAGGGTTATTAATCATCCGTAGAAAGAATTAATTTGTATGCTTGGCTTGCGCAGCAAGACAACATACCATGGTGCCAGCTGACATGATAAAAATCTTTAGATTTTTTGCCTAACGCGCAAATACTGAATAAAACAGGTGATGGATACAGGCCTCATATGACATTAAGCAAAACTATGGATGTTAATAAGCTCACAATATCTAGTTTAGATTCTGCCATACTAAGAAAAAAGAACATCAGAGTTCAGGCAAATCTAAGTTTAGCTGGCAAATATTTCTAAATCTTCGTGTTTGATAAAAAACCAAAACCAAAACAATATATATCTATTATAATTTACTCAATTCTATGAAAATCTCAATCGTAACAGGAAACAAATACAAGCTGGAGGAATTCCATCAGATACTTGGTGAGGGCATAGAACTTGAGCAATTGGACATAGACCTGCCAGAGATACAGGAGACTGATGCAAAAGCAGTAATAGAAGCAAAGCTCAAAGAAGCAGTTAAACACACAGATAATCTTGTGATTGTTGAGGATACTGGATTATATTTCAATGCATGGAATGGTCTGCCAGGCGTGCTTATAAAGTGGTTTGATAAGACTGTTGGCAATAAAGGAGTTGTGGATATGCTCGCTAAGTTTGATGACAAGAGCGCTTATGGCCAGTGCACAATTGGTCTTGCTGCAAAAGGAAAAAAGCCTGTATTCTTCAAAGGCGCAATAAAAGGTACTATAATCCCTCCCCGAGGAAACTGCAGATTTGGGTGGGATCCTATATTTATCCCTGAAAACCACACAAAGACTTTTGGCGAGATGTCAAAAGAAGAAAAAAATACCTTGAGCATGAGAAAGATTGCTCTGGAAAAACTGAAACAGTATTTGGCAGAAACTCAATAAAATGAACAAAAACAAGCAGGATTATACCTTCAGCGAAATCCTTGTTGGGTTCAGGCAGCAAATTGATTGCAATGATTCATTTGCAGAAAAATTTGGCAAAGGATTAGGTTATGATCTTGTAGGCGACTGGAAATATGGCGACAATGTTTATATCTATCAGGTTCCCAAAGATGCAGAAACAGAAGCATGCGAAAGATTCAGGTTTAAAAAAGAGTTTGTGGAGTGGGCAGAAACAAAGGATGTAAAGATTGAAAAAAGATGGGAAAGCCTTGAAGAAGCTATCGATAAGCTCGATTCCCTCCATAATGATGCAGAGATAAATGATAAAAAATATGCAGAAAGGCTGGACATTATTATTGAATACATAAAAAGCATAAAACCCAATTTTGACACTTAAATAGAAAAAGTTGTTCTTGAATAAACTTTAATCTCCAAATAAATTAATATTTAATGCTATCAAAAGATTTATATTATCATTTTGAATCGCATTATATATGTATGATTCAGGGATAATAATTGGTTCGTTCAATCCATTTCATTTTGGGCATTTGGGCATAATAAATCTAGGATTAAATTATTTTGAAAATCTTGATATCTATATTGGAAAGAGAAATAAACCTGATAGATTGCCACGTCATTTACGAACTAAATTAGTAAAAACCATGATAGATAAAGAGGAACTAAATGATAGAGTTAAAATAGTTGAGTCTAATAAAGCGATTGAACTAAATGGTTCTTTATATTCTGGCACTATATGTGGTTCTGATTTATTAAATATCATCGTTTCTCAAAATCCTAAATTCAGGCAAAAGTATCATAAATATTTTTCTTCTTTCAAAAGAATAATTGCAGTTCAAAGATATGGAAAAAAGTTAGACTATAATGCCAAAGAGATCTTAAATAATAATCTTGATTTAATTGTTCTGCAACAAATATCTCCATTATCTGCTACTTATTTAAGAGAATTAGTGAAACAAGATAAAAATATCAGACAATTTGTTCCAGGATGTGTTAGAGAAATAATCTCAGACAATCTATCGTATTATTCTAAGGCATCAGAAACTAATTATGTATCGTATATCTCTTTAACACACTTATGGTTGTGAGTATGATCTATTAATCGTCGGTAATATTTATATCTTCCTATTTGATTTTTGAAATTTTGACAAAGCTCTCGCTATGTGATGTCCTAATTGGAAGTTTTAATGCACCAATTTTTCAGGACAAAACTTTTCTTGTGATTTCAATAGTTTGAAAATTATATAGCATAATTTCTTAGCGCAATAGATATGTGCTTCATCAGTTGATTTCTTTTCAATAGTATTCTTTTTTATGAATAAGTCTTTGAAGTATGAATTATGTCTTTTAAGAGATATTGCTGCCTGAAAAAAATAGTGCCTTAAGTATGAGGATCCGCATTTATTGATATGATTAAATTTAGATTCAAAATTGCCAGATTGTGAATAACGCGGGACAAGACCAGTAAAATTATAGTATTGACCCCTATTTTTGAAATAATTAATATCTCCTGATTCTGCAATTATTGAAGCAGCATAGAGTTTAGTTAATCCTTTGACTTCATCAAGAGGATTAAACAATTTCTCAAAATGATATTCAATCTTGTTTTCTAATAATGTACTTTGTTTTTCCAGAATTTCCAGGTTTTCTATTGCTAATTTAACTTCTATGTCAAGTCCTTCTTTTGGAATCCCAAAAGAACTTTTTGCAGCAAACAAAATCTTTTTAGCATGATTATATGATGTATTTTTGCTTGTTTTAATCAATATATCTCTTATTTTTTGTTCATTTAATTTTGCAATATCTTTAGGATTAATATTATGTTTAAGAAAATTAAGAGAAGACTTACAAAAAATGTCACTAAAACATTTTTCATACTCTGGAAAGAGTATATGTAAGTCTCCCCTTATTCGGTTTTTCAACCTTGTTTTTTGTCGGGTGAGTTTATGTTTTGTTCTGCATAATTGTTTTAATAAAGGATATTTATCAGGAAGAATATTGTTTGATAAATCCCTTTCTTTTATGTAATCTGCAATTATATAAGCATCAATCTTATCTGTTTTGTACTCATAACCTAGACTTTTTCTATGTGCTTTTATCCTTTTTGGATTGAGAACAGCGATGTTCTTATACTGTTTTTTTAGATGATATAGGATATTATGATGATAAATACCACTGCTCTCAAACCCTATTATAAATTCTGTGTCATACCTGCTTAATATTTTATTGAACTCCAATAATCCCAAATGGCTGTTTTTAAAATTGAATGTTATAAGTTTCTCTTTTTTCTCGTTCAGGATACAGACCTTATGTGAATCTTTTGCTACATCTATACCAACAGTTTTCATTCTAGTTCAACCTCCGAATTCTTTTTAAATACTTAGGGTTTACATGTCTTCATTTGTGTAGTATCGTGATGCACAATCACATTAGTGTTGTAGTCAGCTTCATCCACACTTAAATGAAAAACCTGGTTGTTTAACATTCACGCTCGAGGACAAAATGTCCTGGCGTAGTGTGCAATGCACCAGGCAAACCCTTGGGTGCATTAAGGGATATAGAAGTTGGCTATAACAGAACTAATTTTCCTGTCTTTAGACAGTAGTTTAATTCACGATAGCTGTTTAACATCGGGGTCCTGTTAGTTTCCCCCGAATACTTTGAGGGGTTGGATTTTAGTGCAACGTTCGGCGAAGCCGAAAAATCCAAAGTAAGCGGGCGAGCGTCTTTAGGGCAGGCGTCGTTAGTTGATAGTAACTTCGTAGGAGTAAACAACCGAAAGTTTTATAAAGATAGAGTTTATTCAATATTTAAGGAGATTAAAATGTCAAAAATATTATTGGTTGAAGATAACCCAAGATATGCAAGTTCAGCAGAGCAGTATTTAGCTTCAAGAAACCAAGCTGTAGCTCTTGCTAGAGATTATTCTCAAGCAATGGATAGTTTGAGGAATTCTGATTTTAATGGAGTTATAAGTGATTGTTTCTTTCCCGAAACAACTGGTAGTGGAAACATAGTATTGGGAAGAGAATTAGTTGGAAGAATGGCTAAATCAGATTCTCGTGAAAGAAAAATGGTTGAAGGTCTGGAAGTATTAGGACAATATTTAGATTTAGAAGACCCAGACATGAGGAAGTATGCAAGATTTTTCATCGGAAATTCACAAGAAAAAGACATTTCACAAAGTCCAGTAGTTAGAGCAATTGAACAAGTTAGTATGCTTGGTAAAGAAGCAACTACAATGATTGCTAAAAATACACTTGGAATGACTTATAGAGAAGATCAAGCTCCTAAAGACTATCATGGAGCATTGATGAAAGCAATGGAAGAATCGGAAGCAAACCAACCACTTGGTTTATTGGTTGCTGAAAAATCTGACGAATTGGGTTTACCATTGATTTTAGCTACTTCAACATATCATCACGATATACTAACTCAACCCGTACAAGACTATGCTTCAAGCAAAGGTTGGAAATTAGTAGATTGTGGACCAAACAGAGAAGATGATAAGGCAAGCCCTGAATTTTGGGAAAGAGCTTTCGGTGAATTAGAAAGAAAGTTAAGGTAAGACGCTTGCCCTATTTTATTAATTCTTCAAAATCGTAGATTTTGACTATTTTTTAGCTCGCCCGCTTATTGAAACTAACTGGTATTTAATGTAATAATATTACGTTAAATACAAGATATCTCTGGTTTAACGTACAAAAAAGATTTAAACTAAGCTCAATTAACGCTTCATTTAGGGGAAAAGGCTTAAATCAAAGAGATTTAAGAAATAAAATTAGAACAGAAGCTAAATTAAATAGCTATACTCAAACAACCATCAATGTGTAAACCAGAACTTATAAACCCCCCTCTCCACACTATCCAACCTGCAGAACCCAAACATCACCTTCTTTCAGCATCTCAACAGTCTTCTCAATCTTGCCTTTGATTGTTGTCTTGTCAGGCATAAGCACTTCTGCATCAGCTATCTGTTTTGCATCATCTAAAAGCCAGTGTATTATAGAACCTCATCCTTTTTCCTTATATTTTTCATAATCAACTGAATCAAATGTAATACTAGATTAAATGCAGTGTCTTAGCATATTGTCTATAAAATAATAAGAATAATTGTTTATTTGTTTTTTCTTCTTCTTTTTGGTTCTAGATTTTGTTTGAGAGTACTAGCCAGATTATACAGGGCATTTTTAAATTCATTACCTATATCTTCCCACTCAGTCTTCTTTGGTTTTACTTTACTTTTCTTCTTTTCTTGTTTGGTCTTTGGGATTAATTCAATAACAATCTTAATATATCCAGATATAATCACAATTACAAACACTAAAATAATTGCAAAAGGTTCTAAAAACTTAAATGCGAAGAATGCGTCCTGGTTTAATACCTTGCCAAGCATGTAAAATATTCTAAAGATAAACCCTACTAAAAAGATTCCTCCCAGAGAGTTAAATAGTGGTGAGGGAATATTTAATGGGAATCTGAAAATAGAAAAAAGTTCTCCTAAATAAAATAATATGGACAGGATTATTATAACCCCTAAATTCTGATTTAAAAAATTCACAACTTGTAAATTAATTATGTTGTTGAACTGTATGTAATTAAGAAGCCCTAGAATTAATAAGAAAACCACTAGTCCAATTAGTCTTGACAGCGTAACTCCTAAGACAGTTTTATTTTTCATTTATATCCATTATTCTGTGATTGTCATATTTAAATCCTTCGAAAGTCATTCGTGTTGTATAATTAATTTATAAAAATATACCCCACTGCTTGCAGTGGCTGGGTATGGTCAATGATATGCTAGGTATGTTTTTATGACCCAAAACCCAATGTAAGATTATACCCTGCTGTTTGGGTTTTTGATTTCTTGAGGCAGTACTAGGAACTATTATTTATTACACCTACCAAACACAATATCTCAATGTGTAAACCAGAACTTATAAACCCCACTCTCAACACTATCCAGCCTGCAGAACCCAAACCTCTCCAATTGGACAATATCGCCTATTCCCAACATCTCGGCAGTCTTCTCTATCTTTCCTTTGATTGTTGTCTTGTCAGGCATAAGAACTTCAGCATCAGCTATCTGTTCTGCATCATCTGGAAGCCAGTGGATTATAGAGCAGCATCCTTTTTCCTTGTATTTTTCATAATCAACTGAATCAAATACAAATCCATCTTTTTCTTTTATGTAATTCAGGCAGTCCATCAGCCTACAAACTTTACCTTCTTTTAATAATCCATAATCAGCTTTCGTAATGATAAATCCTTTGTGCGTCTTGAACTTTCTTCCTCCTTTTATATTGTCTGGATGTAGGTCAAGTTCAACATCCTGTTCTGGAGCGCCATCAACATTAATCTTCACAGGCTCATTAATAAAAAAGAATCTTTTTGCAATTGGCTCGATTATATCTGTATTAAATGCGTTGATGTTCTTGAATGCTTCTTTGGCAGATACTTTCTTGTCATTCAATGAGACACCAAATGCAGCTGCCCATTTCAGCAAGGCTCCTGGCTGGTACCCTCTTTTTCTCAAAGCAGCAAGGAATGGAAGCCTTATATCATCCCATCCTGAATATTTGCCCTCTTGTATTAGCTTTTTTGTTTTTGAGCATGATATCTGCAGGTCTTCAAAATTGATTCTTCCCTGAAAAAATGTTATAGGTGCCTTCTTTCCAAGATAATCATACATATATTCCTGCCTTTTTGCATTGTCAGCATGATCCTTGCCTCTTATTATATGAGTCATTCCTGATTCAACATCATCAGCAAATACTGAAAGATTCATCAATGGCCATACCCTATATTTTTTTCCTTGCCTGGGATGTTCTGATTCATTGATTCTTGCAATAGGAAAGTCGCGCATTGCAGGGTTCTTATGTGTGACATCAGTCTTCACTCTTACGACAGCCTCACCCTGCTTAAATCCTTCAGGGTCAAGCATCTTTTTCCATCTTGCCTGCTGCTCTTCTTTAGCAAGCTCTCTGCATGGGCATGGTTTTTTATTTAATGACATTTCCCTGTATTTCTCTGGGTCGCATATGCATACATAGGCTGCATTTTTCCCCAGAAGCTTTTCAACATAATTATAGTATATTGGAATCCTGTCTGACTGTATCATTACTTCTTTTACATTATTCTTTGTAAGCCACTGCGCCTCTTCAGGAATCATGTCATAAGCAGGCGGATATATATTATCTGGATTTGTATCTTCTATTCTTATTATGAGTTTTCCATCATACATAGTGCAATATTCTGATATCACCCCAAGTGTCATGGCATGACCTATATGCATTGGTCCTGATGGTGAAGGTGCAAATCTCATCACAACCTTTCCTTTTTCTGCATCTGGAAGCGGCTTTAGCCCTTCTTTCTTCTCATGCTCTTTTTTCTCCAGCATCTCTGGAGCGCTTTGTTTTAGTTCTTCAAGCTGCTGCTCTGATGATAAAGAATTCACTTCATCAGTAACCTGAGAAATAAGTGCCATTGTACCCTGTGGGTCTGCTCTTGCTTCAGGAAATGCACCCATTACCTTTCCTACAATAGATTTTGGATTAGCCTTTCCCTTGAACTGCACTGCATTCTGGAGTACGTGTTTTCTGATCTCCTGCTTTATGTTATCATCTGCCATATATTTAAGGTTTAAGAAGAAGTATTTAAAGTTTATTCTATTCTTAGTATGTAATAAGATGATATGAGAATTATTAAATGATGGTTTCTTTTGGCTGTATTGAGGTGATTTTAAATGAAAACAAAACATGTTAAATTTTATATAGAGGACTTTGATTAACCCCTCTTTTGATGAATTAATCAAAGTAATCTATCAGAGTTTTGAACAATTTGATGGGTTATTCAAAACTCTCTATTCTTATGTATTTGCAGTTTCCCAGAGCAGTTGAAAAAATTCATAGTATGACTCTGCAACAGTCTTATCTATTATTAAGGTCACAATAGGTTTTTCTTTCCACACAATAATTGCGGTTTTGCTGCCAAAAACAATCGTTTGCGTTAAGGGTTCAATAGCATTGCTAAGATATTTTATCTTATTAAATCTATGTGAAACTTCTTCGCCCCATTCTCTTAATGAAGAATTAAATAGCAATCTTGAAGAAATTTTTGCTTCTATCTGTTTTAATGTAAAATTTTTCCAAAAATGTTTTTGCATAATATCATTTGATTCTTTAGGTCCGCCAAAAGAAATGAAATCTTTTTTTGTTTCAAGAACATCATTCATGACTAATTTAACACCTCTGACTCCTCTATAAATCATACTATCCTGCTTATTCTCCGCGCTTTTGAATTGCTGTTCTGCTTCCTTTTGAATCTTCTTTGCAATCAACTTTTTTTCATCTAAGATTTTTTGCTGTTTTTCTAAATAACTAGGCAACATCTCAGGAGGATTCATCTGAAATATTTTTAATTTTCCTTCTAAGATATAAGATATTAAACCTTTATCAATTAGTTTTTCAAGATTATCATATACTATATTCCTGTGAAACTCAGTTTTTTTTATTAGAGTTCCAGCACTGGCAAATCCCAATTTCATTAGTTCAATATATACTATTGCTTCGTTTTTGTTTAAACCCACTTTTTCCAATTCTGCAACATCCATATTCTTCCTTATAACTGCATCATATATAAATTTTGCGGTAGTCATCACATAGTATGACAACATAATCATAAGTAGTTACTGATGCTCCCTACCTAGTAACAAAAAGGCAATACTTCAGCCTGGAAGAAGGGGAGACAAAAAAATGGAAAATGAACTGAACTTTGAGAAAGTTGGACCAATGAAATTGCCATCCAGAATTGGTGGTGGAACTTTTGATCTATATCTATATATATTTGAAGATTCCAAAGCAAA
>JAYEPB010000070.1:0-13235 GCA_034723595.1 Nanobdellota archaeon | reverse complement strand
CTAGCTTATGTATCTGCAGATTTGCTTATTTCAAATCTGCAGATACATAAGCTAGCAATACAGCAGCCACAAATAAAATTAAAATTATTATCTTTTTCATATTCTTCTCCTGATTATAATCAATCCGGCTAATACTGCTATTAAACCTAATCCTAATGTCAAAATACTGAACTCAGGTATTGCTGCTAAAGCACCTACCTGAACATCATCAGTTGCATTCAGGGTGTTCCATCCTCCTGTAGCATTGCTGCAGGTGACATTCCATGAATGGAGTGCTTCTGTTGAGAAACCTCCTGATTTTGTGTAATTGTAATTAGCGCCGTTATCAGTCATTGCATAGGTTGTTCCAGGGTTGTCATCAAATTCTATTATGCAGTCTGCGCCGCCGATATGATCTCCTGAAGTGTAGTTTGTATAATTTGCATAAAAAGTTATGTTAGTGTTGGCTGGAGCATAACTGCCTTCATATTCATCATATATATCCAGCCGTGTATTTGAACCAATAGCATAAGCTGAGAAATGCGCGACATTAAATCTTGTAACAAAATTATTTGTTTTCTGTAAATTGCTGCACAATATGCATTTTTTGTTTCCTTGTCTTATTTCACCTGCTGAAGAAGGGAAACCTTCTGTTTCATAGATTAAGTTATCTCCGCAATGGCCATCTGAATTATTAAAAGTAAGGAAGGCAGTTGCATTGAATGTGGAATCAAGTGCTGAAGTGTTAACTGAAACAAAGCAGTCACCGATTATTACATTATCATCATATTTCTGGGTGTCAGCATTAACACCATACTCTGCAGGAAATTGTATTTTTCCATGCTCTGCTGCAATAATCATGTTTGTAACACTTGTTAAGTCAGTTTCTGTTGAGAAATCTGTGGTCTCAGGATAAGGTGAGAACTGGCTGTATTCTGGCTCTATATAAAATATATCACATGAGCCGTTATTGTTAAGGCCTTTGTTGTAAAGTTTTTCAATCTCTGAAAGAGTCAAAGTGCGGTTATATATTACAAATTCATCTATTGTACCGTTGAAAAAACTGCTGCTTCCATCTCCGCCGATGAGGAATGCGCTGGCATTTGTTAATAATAAAAGGGATATTAATGCTAAAATGAGGATTGATTTATTGAATATATTATGAGTTTGGTTATGTTTGTGTTTCATTTTTAACAATTAACTATAATCTCTATATTATTTATTTCATTCATATATAAAAATACTGGTGATGGAATATATAGGTTATGATAGAGATATTCAGGAGAGTATGATGAGAGGACATGACACTGCTGCAAAAGTGCAGGAGATTCTTATAGAGCATATGGCTGCATAATAAATATAAGGATTTGTCATCAAATATGTTCTGGTTTGCAGTTTTTTACCTATATTCAATCTAACCAAAAGGTTTATATACCCCTCTCCAGTCACAACAGTTATGGCATATATTAGATTAAAAGAATCAAAAGCACTAAAGCAAGGCTATAGCACAAAAAATATCAACCTGACTAAGTTGATTCTGGAAAGTGAATCAGGTAAGCCTATTAGAATAGAATATAATCTTATCAATAAAACCAGATATGATAAATTTAAATTTCCTTTTACTGCACTTGTTCTTAAGTATTCAAATGATATTGCAACATGCAAAAGAAGCATAACATTTGTCAAAAGCCACACTGGAAAAAAACCTCAAGAAGCTGCAAAAAATTATCTGGATACACATATCAAAAATCTAGATAATTATATAAGCAGGATGGACAGGCATAGAAGGATAAAGGATTAGGATATAACAAATCTATTTACTGTTTAATATAGAACTTATTAGTACTTGTAATCTTTCTGGTGAGAGCTTACTTCCAGTGTTTCTTGGAGAACCTCCTATTGTATCACTACCACCCATAGAGTGAACTGAACTGGTCTAAAAAATATCAAGATAATTGCGCTAAGAGATGTTCCAGATCCTGCATTGAATAAGGATACACAAAAATACACAAGAAAGTTTTATTATTTTAATTACAACAAGAATAAAATATAATCATGAAAATGGAATATCTGTTGGATAAGATAAGATTTGAGGGTATTTTTAGGTAGAAATATTAATTAACCTATGATATTAATGAGTTCAGTTCATAAAAAAAGAAAATAAAAAAAATATAAAATCTAATTACCTCTTTTTTGCAAGTGAATAGATTGCTTCAAGAGCAATTATCACAGCAGCAGGAGCGAAAAGTATTGTCAGGTTCCATATAAACGCCTGCAAAAATCTGCCAACGTCCCATAATCCTATGGATCCTATATTAGCGCCGTTTGTCACAATCAAAGCAATAGTGGCAATCAGGAAAAGATTCCTTTCCTTGTGCGTAATATTGATCAATCCGATTATTACCCCAACCACAATAAGAAATGCGCCAAACTCTTTGGGCAATTCATTCATGTTAATAAATGCAAACATCAATGCAGCCAATACACCAATTGCAAATGCGTATTTACCTAATTCAACATCTATCTTTGAAACAAGCTGCATGAAAGTTCCAACCTCATTCTGCTTTGCAGAAGACTTTGCTGCCTTTTTTTTCATGGGCTTTCTTACAGAGATTATCTTGACCTGTTTTTTTGTTTTGGATTTTGTTTTTACCATTCTAAAACACCTCTGTTTTATTTTTTTGAACTGAGGGTATTTAAACTTTGTTTACTATTCAAGAATAAAAAAGATTTACATAGCAAATCTTTTTTGATAAAAACTGCTACAGTATCAAACAATATAATTTAGATGCAGAAGATTTAATATCTTTCCGAGATTCTCCTCAGTTATTTCTTTTTTATATTTAGAACAAAGATCTTCAATCTTATCCTTATCAAGCATTATTCCTTTTTCTTCAAGTATTTCAGAAAGTTCAGACCGGAATATAAACTGGCAAAGCTGAGTGACATTTTTCGGCTTTTGAGTGTATCTTGCCCGTTCAAAATCTAACATGACAACCTGATTGGTGTTGGATGAGATGATTATGTGCTTTACAGGGTGATGCATCTCTTCTTTATTCACACCAAGTTTATCCATCCTGAAGCATTGATCAAATACATTTTTTATTATTCGGATTGCTTCATCTCCTGAGCATTTCCTGATATAATCAACAATGAATTCTCCTTCAATAAATTCATAGATAAAGTAGTCATAGCAGGAATAGATCAATCTTGGACCGATGTTGTGCTTGTTTAGTCTGGCAATCCATTTTGCTTCATTCTCGATTCTTCCAATAGCCTTGCTTTCAGGAAGCTTGCATTTTATTGCAACTTTTTTTCTTTTATAGATACCTGTATATATAACTCCACGTTTGCCTTTTGTAAGATATGCTATGTCAGATACATCTTTGAATTGACTCATATTTATTGAATATAATATGTAATTATATAAATGTAGTGCATTCATAAGATACATAATTTTTTAAATGAATTTCCCATAGGAAAAAAATTTAATTTATGCTCTTTAAGTATCATTAGTGAATCGTAGTTTTTAATGTTCTTTGAAAAATTATTTCGTATTTTAACTATAATGTTATGTAATTGATATGCATTTTTAACCTCAATATCAATTTCATAATTCCAACTTCCCATCATCCTAATGACATCAACTATATTTTCTTCTGCTTTAAGAAATTCTAAAAAGAAATTTTCTTCTTTTTCAGAATAAAATCTTGTCTTTAATAATATCTTATGATACTCATAGCCAAGCAAAGACTTATTAACAATTATAGTTGATCCTACAATCACTTTATCCCTTATTAATTTTTTAATCCTATTATTGACTATATCAACTTGAACACAAGCATGAATTTCTTACTCAACACATTTATCTAAAAGGATAACTTGTTTATTTGTAGCATCTAATTTTATTTTGATCCCTCTTCCTTTTATGACATTTATAACAATTTCTTCATAACTACTCCCAGATTACAAAACATTTAAAAAATAGTCTGAATTACTAAACAATATGAAGAGTATCCCTAATTGAGCAAAAGAATAAAAATGGAATCAAAACTAGAAAAATACACGCCATTGATAAGAACAGCTTTGCAGAGGGCAAAGGATAATGATGTTTATGCTATAGTAAGAATGCAGGATATAATGTATAGAGGAGTAAATATCCTTGATGGCAAGACCAAGGCAAAAAGTGAATCCATAACAAGAGGAATGGGAATCAGCGTCTTCACAAAAGAGGGAGTATCAGGATTTTCTTCAACAAACATACTGAATGCAAAAAACATAAGAAGAGCAGTTGATATGGCTGCGAATCTTGCAAAGACCTCATCAAAATATAAAAATGTTGAACAAAATAAAGAAATATTCTATACTGAGCCATTAATTGAAAGAGTGATGCAGGAGACAAATTATAATATCACATCATATTCCTCAGATTATATCGAAGAGTTTGTCAAAAAAATCAATATCCAGACACAAAAGCTTGATGACAGGCTTAGAGTCAGTACATCATACTATGCCCGTGAAGAAGAATGGCGCATTGCACGCAGTGACAGCACAGATGCTATATTCAATATGCCTAATTCACGCATCTTCAGCAGAATGACATTAAAAGAGAATGGCAGAATCTCTGAAGCGTATTTCTCAGTGCAAGGGAAGGATTATGGAGTTATACTTGATGATAAACTGAGTGAGATTTACAGCAAAAAAGCAGCATATACCATAAACATCCTCTCAAAACTATTATATGCAGGAAGTATGAAGAGAGGCCATTACAAACACCTATTGTCTCATGGATTTGCAGGCCTTAAGGCTCACGAGGCAGCAGGCCATTTATTTGAGACAGATTATCTCAAGAGCTCAATTATGGGCATCAATGGGAAGCTCAGAAAAGGGAAGAAAATAGCTCCATCAAACATCAGTTTCATTGATGAGCCTATAGCAGGAATTTATGGCAATCAGTTCATAAGTGCAAACGGCATCAAAAGGAAAAGAATAGAATTCATAAAAAACGGAGTGATAAATGACGGCCTGGCAGATATTTTTTCTGCTAAAGAGACTAATACAAATATCAACGGATGCGGAAGAGCTCAAACCTATAACTGCCTGCCCACCTGCAGGATGAGCACTACAAGTATGGTAGACAATGACCCTTATCCTTTTGAGAAGGAATTTGAAGATACGACAATAGATGATATCTATGAGCTTCTGGTTAAGCATGATGAGCTCAAACCTGGCGAAACTGTAGCCTATCCTGTAATAGACATGGGCGGCCAGATGAATTCAATTGCAGACACTTATGTACTTAATTGCGCAGGCATTTATATACTTGAAAATCCAAAAAAGATCACATTGCATAATCAGTCTATTTCCAGAGGAGATCCAATCGCAACACTTGCCACGAGAATAAAAGGAATCGGAAAGGTTGTAATACAGGAATCAGGCTTGTGTGAAAAGAGCGGACAGAAAGTCGCAAACTCATATGGGGGAAATATGTTTTTCATAATAGATAAGACAAAGGGAGTTACATTTGGAGGTGAAAAATGAAATTTCCTAAAAAGATAGCACAAAAATTCAATGAGTACATGATAAGGGCTGATGACCTCAACATTGAAGGTTGGTCATTCAAGTTTAACGATGCGCGGAGCATAAGCGCAGGCTTAGTTAACAATTATATGGGCGGACCATATTCCCCACCATCAGGAAAAACTACATGTTCAGGCTCAGCATATATTATATGGAGGGATGGAAGAATATCCAAAGGGCAAATCACGCAAGAAACAATAGAAAACCTTGATGGAGCATTGAAAAAATGGAAAGAAATCAGCTTTACTGATTCAGATGCACCAAACATACAAGAGCCATTGCCAATGCCAAAGGATTTGAAGATCAAAGATGAAAATGTTAATAAGATCATAAAAGAAGACAGCAGTTATCTGTTTGAGATTCTAGATTATTATAACCAAAAGCTGGCAAAAAAAGAGAATGTTAAAATGCTCAATGCAAAAGCTGGAGCAGGATTTAATCATTCAACTATTATGAACTCAAAAGGAATGGTTCTGGAATGGGAAGAGACAACAATGTTTACTTATGCTAATATCAATAACAAATATTCAGATAGCTACTATAAGAGAAATGCAGCTAAAAAGAAAGATCTTAATACTATAATTCTGGAGATTGAAAAGAATATGACGCATAGCCAAAAAAAGATTAAAGCAAAATCAGATTATATGCCAATAATCCTTATGCCTGATGTGTTAGGCTCATTTTTAGGCAAATACCTGCTTGGAAGTAATCTAAATGGAATGGCAGTGGCGCACAACATGTCTTTATATGAGGCAGATGATTTTAAAAGAAAAAAACAAGTATTTGATAAAAAATTAAATATTATTATTGACGGGCTTGAAGACTATGCCATAGATACAATTCCATGCAGCAGCATGGGAATTCCCTCTTCAAAACAATATATTATTGCCGGGGGCAGGCTGATTACACCATTTTTAGGTCTCCAATATTCAAATAAACTAGGTATGTCCACTACATCGCAAGGCGCAGTAAAGATAGATGCAGGACAAGGTCCATTCGAGAGCATTATCTCAGATGTAGATTATGGATTAATTATATATGATGTTTTAGGCGTGCATACACAGAATGCAAAAGACGGGAGATACTCACTGGCAGTTTCCAATGGCTTGGTTGTGGAAGATGGATTAATCAGAGGAACAATCGAGCAAACAGCATTAATATCAGGCAATTTTCTGGATTCGCTAAATGATAAGGAAACAAAGTTTGCAGAATATCGTAAAGGTGAAGTGACCATGAGGATGAAAGGGGATGTTATGGCAAAGACATAAAATTGATATTTCAAGCATATCTCTTTAACACACCTAATTTTTTGAACTGAATGCAAAATCCGCAACATTTATAAACCCCTGCTTATTTCTACCAAGATATATTAGTGTTCCCGTGGACTATTGATGGATAATCGGAACTCATATCCTGATTAATAGGAGGGTGGAGGCAGTTTAAATGAATAAGAAAGAGATTACAGAAGCATTAAAGAGAGTAAAAGAGATTTCTCAAAAACGTAATTTTAAGCAGAAAGTTGATTTAATCATAAATCTGAAAGACCTTGACCTTAAGAGTCCTGAGAATCATCTTAATCTTTTTGTGCCGCTTCATTTTACAATCGGCAAGGGCATCACTGTATGCGGACTTGTGGGGCCTGAATTACTTGAGCAGTCCAAGGCAACTTTTGATAATACAATCCTTGTTGATGATTTTGCAGAATTTGCAAAAGATGTAAAGAAGTGCAAGAAACTTGCAAGCAAGTATAATTATTTTGTTGCGCAGGCAAACATCATGCCAAAGGTCGCTTCAGCATTCGGAAGGGTGCTTGGCACAAGAGGCAAGATGCCAAATCCAAAAGCAGGATGTGTAGTCCCGCCTGCTGCAAACCTCAAGCCATTATATGAAAAGTTGCAGAAGACAGTAAAGGTCATTGTCAAATCATCACCAGTAGTGCAATGCTGTGTTGGAAGTGAAGATTTACCTGATGAAGAAGTAATTGATAATATCGCAAACATATATGACAATATCATACATCACCTTCCTGGTGAGAAGAACAATATTAAGAATGTTATAGTTAAGCTTACTATGGGACCAGCAATTGTTATTGGCAAGACAGATAAAGATACTGCTGGAAAAGCCAAAAAAAAGGGTACTAAAGCAGAGGAAAAACCTGCTGAAGATATAAAAACAGCAGAAAAAAAAGAAGAGAAAGCTGAGTAAAAATGGCACATGTATCAGAAAGCAAAAAAAAGATAGTCGATGAATTTAGCAAATTACTTGATGACTATCCAATAATAGCATCTGTGGACCTTGAAAATCTGCCAGCACCTCAGCTGCAGAACATGAGAGCGACACTCAGGGACAAAGTTGTGCTTAAGATGACTAAGCGAAGGCTTATAAATATAGCAATCGACAAAGCAAAGGATAAGAAGCCTGGCATTGAGAAGCTCAAGGACAATCTCAAAGGCATGCCAGCATTGATTTTCACAAAAGAGAGCCCATTTTTATTATACAAGACAATCAAAAAGAATAAAAGTCCTGCACCTGCAAAAGCAGGTCAGATTGCTCCTACAGATATTGTAGTTCCAGCAGGGTCTACATCATTCAGCCCAGGTCCTGTGATTGGAGAATTAGGAGCGCTCGGCATAAAGTCAGGAGTAGAAGGCGGCAAAATAGCCATTAAAGAAGATGCTGTTGTAGCAAAAGAAGGTGAAGTAATAAGCGCTGAACTTGCAAGTATGCTTACAAGACTGGGAATAACACCAATGGAAGTTGGTCTTGATATTGTAGCAGCTTATGAAGATGGAACAATATACCTCAGAAAATTGCTTGATATTGATGAAGAACAGTTCAATGGAGAACTCACAACTGCTGCACAATGGGCTTTCAATCTTGCTATTGAATCAGGATACACAACAAAAGAGACTGCCGGAGCTTTTATAATAAAAGCATTCAACCAGGCGAAATCACTTGCAATGGAATCAGGATTCATGGCTGATGCAGTTGTTGCAGATATGCTGAGCAAAGCAGAAAGGCAAATGCTCAGCCTGAAACTGGCTGCAAACATACAATAAAATTCATATGGAGGAATAAAAAATGGAATACATATACGCTGCAATGACAATACACAAGGCAGGAGGCAAAGTTGATGAAGCTACAGTCAAGAATGTCTTAACTGCTGCAGGCGCTAAGCCTGATGAAGCAAGAGTAAAGGCTTTGGTCTCTTCATTGGATGGAGTAAATATTGATGAAGCTGTCGAAAAAGCTGCTGCTGCACCTGTTGCTGCTGCTCCAGCCGCTGCTGCAAGCGCAGAAGCAAAAGGAGACGCTAAAAGTGAAGAAAAGCCAAAAGAAGAAAAGAAAGATGAAGGCGCATCAGCTGCAGGATTAGGAGCGTTATTCGGATAATCAAATTAATTTATTTTTTATTATTATACTATTAAACAATCAAGTGAGAATCAATGTCAGAAAAAGAAAAGAAAAAAGAGATTGCTGAGGAGCTCAAACAGATAAAGGAAGAGCTAAAAGGATTGCGCACTAGTCTTAACTTAGCTAACGAAGAAAAAGAGAAAGCTTTTTCAGAAAAAGAAGAAATAAAAAAACAGATTTCTAAACTTATTGCCCAAGTCAGAGAAGCAAAGGGCGAGAGAAACAAATTTACGCATGATGTTAAAGGAGCAAAGAAAGAGAGAAATACGCTCAATAAAAAAATAGCATCCAAGATTAAAGAGATAAAGGTTCTAAATGACAAGAAGAAAGAGATGGAATCAAAATTCAAAATCAAAATCAATCCTACTAACCTTAAAAAGCAGATAGAAGTATTGGAATTAAAGGTTGAAACCGAAGTTCTGGAATTCAAGAAGGAAAAGGCCATAATGAAACAAATCAATGACCTTAGAAAGCAGTTTGCAAAAGTAAAAGATGTAAGCAAGATATGGGAAGAATCTGCAAAGCTCTCAAAAGAGATAGACTCACTTAAGACAAAAGCAAATTCACTGCATAACATTGTCAGAGGACATGCAAAAGAAAGCCAGGATAAGCATGAAACACTGCTTGAGTCCTCAGTTGAAATAAGAGAATTAAGAGAAAAGGAAGAGACTGCATATAAAAAATTCTTTGAATTCAAGCAGAAATATACTGAACTCAACAACAAGATTAAGGAAAAACTTGCAAGACTAAAAGAGTTAGGAGATAGAAAGGGAGCCTCAAGAGCCAAGAGGAAAGTAGAAGACGAAAAGAAGAAAGCTGCATCTATCAAAGAAAAAATAAAAGCGGTTGAAGACAAGATAAAGACAGGCAAAAAGCTTACTACTGAAGATTTTATGATAATGCAGGCTGAGAACTAATATTCTCAATAGATTTTTGTTTCATTAAACTCAATATTTCTTTGCATCTAATCCAGCATATCTTAGATCTTAAAAGAATATAGTTTTGCAGGCCTGTGTGCGCCTTCCATCTTTGTCTGATGCGTATCTTTAAGAAGTTCTAATAATCTTATTTTTTTCCTGAAATTTCTTTTGTCAAGTTTTTGCTGATATACTGCTTCATACACTTTCTGCATTTCTGTAAGCGTGAATCTTTCTGGAAGAAGCTGGAATGCTATGTTTGTGGTTTCAATCTCTTTTTTAAGATTATGAAATGCATGATTAAGAATCTTTTTATGGTCAAAGGCAAGATTTGGAAGATCAATTATATCAAACCATCCTGCATCTGAAGCATCTGTGGCAGGCTTAAGTTCAATGTCTTCAGAACTTATGAGAGCAAGGTAAGATATAGTTATAACTCTCCCTCTTGGATCTCTTCCTTTATCTCCAAATGCTGTAAGCTTTTTTAGAAATATATCTCTTACTCCAGTTTCTTCATGAAGTTCCCTGTATGCGCATTTATCAAGGGTTGTATCTTTGTTTTGAAGGAAGCCTCCAGGTATTGCAAACATCCCTTTGAATGGAGAGCCTTTTCTCTTGATTAAGAGAACTTTTAGAGTATCTTTATCAACTGTAAATACAACCGCATCTGTTGCAATATAGAATCTGTCTATTATTTCTTTCATTTGTTTATGTGATAGATACACTAATTTATATATTTTTGGGTTTGGATATTTGAATAAGTTAAAGTTTAAGTATCATAAGCCACAAATTTTATAATTCTCTTTGATTTTCAATCTTTTTATGACTGATAATGATGACCAAATAGGATATATCAAGAGCAAATCTTATTATGTGATTGATAAAGACAGCGGTAATATTGTCCCTGTATATCTTCCTGCAGATGCAGTGCAGCATCAGGCAAAGCCTGGCTCAAAAGCAGGCAGTTCATTGCTCGATAAAATCAATGAGGAATTGAAGCAGGAAGGGTTGATTGAAAAGATGAAGGGCTTGTATAAGATTGAGAATCAGTTGTGATTGGTCTGCTGATTTTTGTAGGAGGTTATCTCTTCTTTCTAATCACAATCAATCCAGCCAAAACAGCAATTAGTCCTAATCCTAAAGTTATTGTTGAAAACTCAGGGATATCTGCTGCATTTATAATAGCTGTATCATTGGCGAATACAGTGTTTTCTCCTGCTGCGCTGCATGTTACGTTGTAATCGATAGTCTGCGCTGAAGCAAATGTTCTTGAATAATTGTAATATGTGGCTTGTTCATCCATAATATAACTGCCATCACTGAAGCTTATGTTACATATTGCATTAGTAATAAGACCTGTGGCATTCATGTATTCTGCTGTGAATGTGACAAGTTGTTCTGTATATTTAGGATCATCTGCATCAATTGTCAGGTTTGATGTTCCGTTTACTGCATAACCTGAGAAATGGGAAACTGTGACTGTCAATGTTCCTGCGCTGCATTGTATGTTTGTGCATCTTGGTGAAAGGCATAGATTGTTTTCTGAAAGGATTGTAGCCCTTGTTGATGCTGTGTCTGAATAATAAACATAAGGTTTAGTGCAATCTACTCCTTCGAATGTTAATGTTGCTGAATTGTTGAAGGTGGAGTGTAGTGCAGATGTGTTTACTGATATTACGCTGTTTTCTATTGTTACATGATTATCAAAGTTTGCGCTTTCTGCATTTATACCATACTGTCCAAACCGTATCTTTCCTTTTCCAGTTATTGTGAGAGTCAGGTTTTTAACGTCTGTTAAATTGGTTTCTTCTGAGAAGTTTGTTGTTTCTGCGGATGGAATGAAGTTTGTGTAAATTGGCATTACTTGACCTGTAGCCACTCCTTCAAATTTTTTAATCCACCAATCATAATTGCTTGAACCAGATACAAGATTTTGACCACTACCAGCAACCCAAACATCACAATTATATAATGCAACAGCTTTAGCCTGATCATGTCCGTTATTGTGATTAAAATACTTATCCCAATTTTGTGTATCCTCATCACCGCTGGTGTTGAATTTCTTTATTGACCAATCAGCTAATGAAGAAGGGTCTACTTCGTTGAAAATGTATCCAACTACAAATATATTATCATTACTGTCAATAGCAATAGCATTAAATCCCTCACTATCACTAGTTGAAGTTGAAGTGCCATACCGCTTGTACCATTGGAGATCCCCTGATGAATTATATTTTCGAAGCATCATATCTGGTATAACAGATGCGCCAACCAAAACACCGTATGTTCCAGTAATATATATACTCCCTTCACTATCAAAAGCTGCTGAAGAAGAACTATCAGAGGTACTTCCACCATATTTTATATCCCAGCCCATATCCTCATGACCACTGCTATTGAATTTTTTAATCCACCAATCAGAATTACTAGAAGAATGAACAATATCTGAGCCAGTTCCAATGGCATACAGATTATCATCTGAATCAACAAGAATATATTTAAGGTGATCATAAGCATTAGTGCCTGCTATTACAGAATCAATCTTTTTATCCCATCCATTTGTAATTTCAGTTCCATTTGCATAAAATTTCTTAATCCACCAATCAAATTTAGTATTAACACCTACTATGTTCGACCCTGAGCCTGCTACATATACATCTCCTTTACTGTCTATTGTAATCGAAGAAGCAAAATCAATCCACCCATTCCCATCATAAGTCTTATTCCATTCCGCATGCTCTGTGCCATCAGGAGAAAACTTTTGAATTTGCCAGTCAAGATTGCCTCCGCCACAAATATAAACATTATTATCCGAATCAATAGTGATTCCGGATGGACTATCATGGCCGCCAAAATCAAAAGTCTTATTCCATCCTGAGATTACTTCTGTCCCATTGCTGAAAAACTTCTTAATCCACCAATCAGTATTATCCATTGAGATTAATGCAGTGCCAGATCCTATAACATAAATAAAGCCTTGACTATCAATAGCAATACCGTTTGCATAGATTTGATCAGCTAAAAGATTGCCATCAAAAGTCAGATTCCAGTTGCTGTATTCATCACCTTCATCTGCACTAACAGTGCCTGCCAAAACAACAGCTATAACCCACACCAATATAATCTTCTTCATTTTTCATCAATCATCTATTATTATCCAATAAATATAACTTAGAGACGAGCCTTCACTCGTTGACTCCCTATAATATTTATATTAAAACAGTATCTCCGCAACTAATTGATTTCTACATGATAGTGTCAAAAACCGAAACATTAATATACTAGTAGAGCTCTAAAGAGCTCTATGAGAGCAATCAAAGCAACAAACAAAAAATTTACCTTAGT
>JAYEPB010000069.1:0-3271 GCA_034723595.1 Nanobdellota archaeon | reverse complement strand
CAGGCTGTCATTGATATCTCTGTAATGAACCTGATTCTCAAGTATATCCTGCTTTATTCCTCTTATTCCTGCAGGCACCCAAATAAATGCTACAATTGTCTTGCCATTCTTTTTGGCCTTAAGCTTCTTATTCAGTTTTCCCAAAGCTCTGATATATATATCAATGCCTTTATCATGGAATTCATATCTCCCTGCAAGGAAGTAGAAAAGACTTTGCTTAAGATCAAAACTATAATTAGGAAAGAAATAAGCAAGGCAGAATTCTCTGATCTTATCCCTATGCGCCTTATGCTTTATTGAAAGCTCTTCAAAAGTGGGGAATTTATCAATATCAAGACCATTAGGAAGAAGAATCTCAGGTTTTTTACCAAGCAGGAATTCTGCTTCCATGCTGGTAATCTCGCTTACTGTTGTGAAAATATCAGAAAGCTCTGCACTTCTACGTTCGAGGAGATATTTTGATTCCATATTATACTGATAAGCTGATTCTATCGGATCAAGATTTTCCATTGTGCAGCATTCGCCTTTTTCATCCAGAGCATATATGTCCACATCGCTTGATGCCAGAGTCCGCCCAAGAATTGTCGCATGGGTCTGGAAAACCGTCGCTACGCGTGCATTGCGTGATTTGAGATATAGAATCCCTGCACCGCTAAGCCATTCATGGAAGTGCGCAACACATTTTTTCTTATTCTCATACTTTATAATCTTCTCAATAAGTTTTCCAGTAACATAACTCCAGACAACAGGCTCATCAAAATCATATCCTGAGCGAAGTGAATCCACTTTAAACTGCTCCCATAACTCTTTCTTTATATCATTTGCCTTGTGCATATAACTCTGGAAATCAATAAGTATAACCTCTGGCTCTCCCTTTATCAGCCATTTGCCATAATGGCAGATTATGCCTTCCTCCTGCTTAAGATCTTCAAATACTTTTTTCAGATTTCCTTCAGGAAGCTTTTCCTCAAATTCACCTAAAGCTTGCTGAGCAAAATAAGGTCCTACAAGAAAATATCCCTGATGATAATACTGTTCCAATATTGCTGCTTTGGATGTCACAACAGTATATATCCCGCCTACCTTGTTGCAAACCTCAAAAGAAACCTCAAAAACAATATCAGCTTTAGTTAAAGTCATAATTGTGTAAGAGGATTTACTACTATAAAAATATTTGTGTGCTACTCTTTAGTCGTATCTAATGAAAAAGAAAAAATTATTCTGCCTTTTTTACAGGTAAGTCATGATACGCAAGATAGGAATCATTTGGATGATAAAAGGGCATAGAATGAACAATAGCTTCCAGACCATCATCAATTAATTGATTTCTTAATTGATTTTTGATGTAATAATCAGAATCATAGTCAATCCTTTTTCCATCACTAAACTTCCTGATAATAATTCCTTCTGCTTTTTGAACTTCTGCATATTTTTTTAATTTATTATCTTTTTCTCTTTCTAATCTATTAGCTTATTTTTTATCCCTATACATTTTAAAGATGTTCATAATAATTGAAGAATATCCTTCAGTTTATAAAAGTTAAGTTACTGGAGAGTAACAAAGAGAAGAGTGCCCCTATTTCAATATAGAGATAATTTATTAATGTTGGTGCAATAGCAACTAACCCAGGAGGATAGTGAATGACCCAGAGGGTTTTTCAAAATTCCCTATTATTAGACAAAGCCCTGCAGAACCATAAGCGACAACCCGACAACTACCATCAATGCATAAACCTTCTTATCCCAATGAAGCACTTTTTTTCCATCAAATATCCCAATTGGTATAAGATTGAAAACTCCTAACAGCGCATTTATCCTAAAGCCATAATCAAAAAGCATGTTCTTCCCTAATATAATTATGCATGCCAGGAAGACCAATGCAAGTGCAAAATTTACAGCAGGTCCTGCTGCTGAAATCTTACCATTCCTTATCCTTCCAACTGGTCCGCTGATCATGACTGCTCCAGGCGCAGCGATAATAAAACCAAGAAAGCTGAGAAGTATTGCAAATATGAGCATCCTGTCATCAGACCTGAACTCTGCAAAACATCCGTAATGCTGAGCAACAAATTTATGCCCCATCTCATGAAATATGAATCCAACTCCTACTGTAAGACAGCTTATAATAAAAGCCATGGCAAATTCCTGCCCAAATGATAACCCGCCACTGAAAAGTATAGCAAATGCAAAAGATATTGCAGCCCATGCTTTTAACAGATCCCTAAGTTCAATCTCACTTGTGGACACAGAACCCAGCCTAATGGTCTTATAACTTTGTTTATCATAATACATAACAGTGATGAAGAAGGAGATAGTATAAATAAGTTTTGTTATAAAAAAGTTCTAGGTAGGAATTTTTTTTCAAAAGATTTAAATAAAAAATAGGTCTATACTATGATTATGACTAGATTATTCCCAATCGCAGCTATATTATTGATAGTTATATCTGGATGCGCATATAGATTTGATGCTGCAGAGCTTGAATATATTGAATTTCATGAATCAACAAACATAACAGATTGGGATGAGGGAATCTTTGAGAAAAGCTATAAGATAAACTTTAAAATAGCTCAAACTGATGATGAATACACTGCTGAATCTGAGGAACTTGCGCAAAATATAACTGCAATAATCAACAAGTTCGGGCTTCAATTAGGGCTTTATGAAAGAAACGAAAGCTGCAACATATCAAATAGGGAAGAGGGGCTTGTTATAATCCGATACAAAGTAGGAACTATCACAATAGAAGAAGACTTCTGCAATCCTAATACTACTTCTAATCAGGTATATCTGATGATAAAGGATTTGGATTTTTTATCAATTGATTGAATCTCTAAAAATGATCAAGGATATCCAAAGGATTGCTGGCTATATAATCTGGTTTAAGACAAAGCAAATCTTTTTCTCTGCCAAACCCATAAGTTACAGCAATTATAGGAATAGCCTGGTCTTTGTAATCTGCGATGTTTCTTGCGGCAATTATGTCGCTGGGTTGGTCTCCGATATAAAGAGCATGATTAGGTTTGCAGGATAACTTATCCAAAGCAAGAAGTATGCATGCAGGATTCGGCTTGAGCATTGGCTCGCCATCTTCAACAGGCAAGTCATCCTTGCCGACAATTACATTGAAGTATTCAGCCATGGCATGCTCATTAAGATGCTTATATATTGTGTCATGAGTATTAGAAGATGCTATAGCAAGAGTATGACCCTTAGAATATAATCTCTTTATGATGCTGTTAATCCCATCAAATAATCTTATGTCAGCATT
>JAYEPB010000068.1:0-13417 GCA_034723595.1 Nanobdellota archaeon | reverse complement strand
CAACCACAGTATCCACACCACACTCAAAAGCGCTAACAGCGCCAGCCAATAGAACAACAATTATTCCCCCAATGATTATATTTTTCTTCATTTCCATCGCCTCATTTTCCCTAAGATTATTAGATTATTAACTATAATAAAATCTATCTTAAACTTAATCATATATAAAATTATTTATTCTGAGCCTATCTCCTCTTCCGAATCAAAACCAATCCACCTAAGACAGCAATCAGTCCAAGTCCTTAAGTAATCCTAATAAATATATCCTACAACCTTTTTCTATATGAAACTTCCGCATTCATTCAAAAAACCACTTTCTCGACCCAGGCACTTGGATTTGATTTTGAAAAAATCAAATCCCTAACCAAAAAGTTTTTATTAAACACTCCACAATAACATCAAAATGACAAAAATCCCAGAAAGCATCCTGGATGCAATAGGAAACACACCTCTAGTAAGGATAAACAAGCTTAACCCAAATAAAGAAGTCACAATATATGCAAAGCTTGAGGGCTTTAACCCAACTGGCAGCATCAAGGACAGGATTGCACTAAGGATGATTGAACAGGCTGAAGCAGAAGGAATCCTGACTAAAGGAAAAACAATCATTGAACCTACTTCTGGCAATACAGGCATCGCCCTTGCAATGATTGGCACAGTCAAAGGCTATGATGTCGAGATTGTAATGAGCTCAGCTGTATCAATTGAGCGGCAGAAAATGATCAAAGCATTTGGAGCAAAACTCATATTGACTGATTCAGAGAAAGGCACAGATGGAGCAATACTAAAAGCAAGAGAACTTCTAAAAAAATATCCTGACAAATATTTTATGCCTGACCAATTCACAAATAAGTACAACAAGATTGCGCATTATGCAACAACTGCAAAGGAAATCTGGGAGCAGACAAATGGCAATATTGACTATTTTGTTTCTTCAATCGGAACATCAGGAACAATAATGGGTGTAGGTCTGCATCTGAAAGAACACAATCCCAATGTAAACATAGTATGCGCAGAACCTATAAAAGGCCATTATATCCAGGGATTGAAGAACATGGAAGAAGCAATAGTTCCTGCAATTTATGACCCTTCAAAAATAGATCAAAAAGTTATCGTCGAAAGTGAAGCAGCATTTGAAACAGCAAGACAGATTGCAAAGCAGGAAGGCATTCTTGTAGGCATGAGCAGCGGCGCAGCGATGAATGCAGCCATCGAGATTGCAAAAAATATTCAATCAGGAATAATTGTAGTAATCTTTCCAGACAGAGGAGAAAAATATCTCAGCACAGATCTTTTCAGATTAGATTAAAAAGAATCAAAGAAAACATCAATCCAGAAATTTAAGAACCTTTCTTAACTTCAACTTTCTCTTTCGCCCTATCCCTAAACTCTTTTTCTGCCTCTTTCCTTTTCTTTATGAAATCTTCCTGTTCTTTTGTAAGAATAGGTTTTCCTTTTGGCTGTTTCTTATCCTTATCCGAATCTT
Organism: Nanobdellota archaeon; assembly: GCA_034723595.1. Taxonomy (GTDB): domain Archaea; phylum Nanobdellota; class Nanobdellia; order Woesearchaeales; family JAGLGH01; genus JAGLGH01. The sequence goes on along the minus strand of JAYEPB010000068.1, from coordinate 11,931 downwards.
CCTTAACTTCAACCTTCTCCTTCATCTTCTTCTTAAACTCTTTCTGTTGCTCTTTCTTTTTCTTTATGAAATCTTCCTGCTCTTTTGTAAGATCAGGTTTCTCTTTAGGTGGTTTATTATTTTTATCCTTCTCACGATTCTTTATCCACACCTTGACTTGAGCATAATTGACAGGATTCTTCACCTTCCTGCAGATAGCATCAGGAAAGCAGACTTGAAGATCCTCATAATAGCCTTTGCAATTCTGGGGAAGCATATGCTTTTTCTTTTGCTTTTGATGTTTCAGCTGACCGTTTAGATATACTTCTCTTAGCTGGTCTTCATTAAGCTCATTCCATTCTCTGACCAGCTTTGCTATATCATCATATCCCCAACCTAGAGAATCAAGAAAATTTAATAAAGAAAACAACGCCCTCTTCTTCCCATCTTTCATGCCATTGAGTATCTTCTTCATGCATGGCGGGAAAAACTCCTGAGGGATCGCAGAGGTGGGGACTTTATATTCCTTGCTTAAACTTACCTCTTCCACTTCTATCAGAGGATCGTCATCAAATGATTCCTGGATAAGCTTGCCTGCCTCATTTGGTCTGCATTTAGATATATCAAGAAACTTCAACTCACCTACTTTTACAATCTCAGGTCTTGCATCATCCTTGGTAAAATCAAGTATATGGTCGATATCTACAGGCACAGAAGCAAGCCCTGACTTTTCATGAAGACTATAGACCATCCTATATAAATGCCTTGATGATATCAGGACTGAATCTATTTCAAGTATTGATGAATTATCAAACTTTTGTACAAATTCCAAAGAACCGCATCTAAGACACCTATGCTCTTGAGTTTCTTCCTCATATCGAACAATCCTTCCGCACCCAGTGCAGGAAACAAAATTATCTTTCAGATTTGGAGGAATTATATTTTCAGTCTCGCAATTAGGGCATATTGCCTTTATGTCAAAATTTCTGTATTCTTTCTTTATCTCGCTCTCGCATTTCTTGCAAACAGTCTTGAACATCTCCTCTTTCTTTTTCCCCATCTTTGCTGCAACTTCATCTACCCCATCATGCTCAAGCACCATAGATGAAAGCTCATAGCCCCTTTCTTTTGAGTCTATCTGATTGCCGAGGAAATCCGCGATTCTCCTTGTGCTCTCAGGGAAGAGCAATCTTATTTCCTTCATCTCACCTTTTACAGAAACCTTCTCAGGAAATGACTCAAAAGGCACAGCCACATGAAACCCCTTATTGCCGGAAAACTTGCAGCTGACTGCATTTATGCCATAACGCTTTAATGCCTTGACAATAAGATACGCAATAATTCTGGAATATTCAAAAACAGGACAATCAATATCTATGATAAAATCCCACCCTATACGCAAGTCCTCCTGCTCTTTCTTCTTCATTTCAGGAGACAGCAATAAAGGATTTGACCATCTCTCTTCAGATACATGAAAACTTGAAGCTCCGCTTTTGACAAACTCCATCACATCAGAAGGGTATTGAATAATATCAGGCCTTTTCCCAAAACCGCCATTTGCATACCTAATAGAAACTTCTCTATTTTTTGCGTTGACCAGCATCGCTTCCTGAATCTCCTTCCTTTTATAATGCAAAAGAATATTGCTTATGCTTATCATCTTGACTCTTTAATCTGATTACAGCAGAACTTTAAAAAATTATTGGTTCTACTTGCCAAGAAGAGATAAATATAAATATACCCCACCACCCTTAATGATAATATGTTTGGAAACCAGATTAAAACTGTTCTGCTTTTAGGACTGCTCTCAGGAGTGCTTATAGGTGTAGGCAACTTAGTTGGTGGAATACAGGGCATGACAATTGCTCTTATATTTGCAATAGGGATTAATTTCTTCAGCTACTGGTTTTCTGATAAGATTGTACTAAAGATATATAAAGCAAAACCAATTACTGAATCTGACAATAAAAGACTGTATCAAATTGTAAATGAAGTATCTCATCTTGCTGACCTTCCTATGCCCAAAGTATATATAATTGCTTCAGAGCATCCAAATGCTTTTGCCACAGGAAGAAATGCCAAGCACGCTGCTGTTGCATGCACTTCAGGAATCCTTGAGTTGATGAATGATAGCGAGCTTAAAGGAGTTATGGCTCATGAAATAAGCCACATCAGGAACAAAGATATATTAATTTCATCAATAGCAGCCACAATCGCTGCAGTTATCAGCTATGTTGCCATGATGGCAAGGTGGGCTGCAATATTTGGAGGATTCAGTGGCAACAGAGATGGAAACAACGGAGGCATCATTGAACTTATCGTGCTTGCCATTGTGACACCATTGATTGCCACCCTCATCCAGCTTGCAATATCAAGATCAAGAGAATTTCTTGCTGACGAATCTGCAGCAAAGATGCTTCATAATCCTTTTGGTCTTGCCAACGCACTTGAAAAACTTGATTCAGAAATCAAGCACAAGCCTCTAAAAGCAATGGCATCTACTGAAGCGACCTCCCACATGTTCATAGCAAATCCATTCAAAGCTAAGGGTTTTGTGAAACTTTTTATGACACACCCTCCAATGACAGAAAGAATTAAAAAGCTAAAAAGCATGAATATATAAAAAAATAAACAGGTGATAAAAAATGACTATGGCACAAGTATATGTTTTGATTGTTACAAGATACAACTGCAAAAGAAATGTCTCAACCTATCTTCTTGGTTTTGACAAGATAGACAATGTGAATGAACTTTATGGCCAGTATGATATTATCATCAGCATAAAAGGAAAAGACATGAATGAGATAGAAGAGTTCATTGCAAACAATATAAGGACAAATAAGGAAATACAGCAGACAAATACCTTAGTTGTTAGTGATATACCTACTAGTGAATAATTTTTTTTATTATTTTGTTTCATGCTTTTTTCCATTCATAAAACTCTCTTATTTCTTGATTATCTTCCTCAGAAGCATAAAGACAGCAAAAGTTTTTGGAAAAACACAGATTACCCCTTACAATTCAAAAATGAAAATGTACAGGGTAAGAGATTAAATCTCAATAGGGAGTGACCAGAGGCGAAGCCGAGCATGCCACCAGTGTTTCACTGGTGGTGGTCACGGACTTTTGACAGTTTGATTAAAAAAATCTGGGAATTTACGTTTAATTAACCACCATTTATGACATTCATTTGCATATAATAAGTATTTTTTATTAATTTTCAGATTATGATTTTCACATCTTTGCACCCTTGATTCAAACCCATAGGAGTGTGAAGAGTACATAGTTAATCTCCTAAATCCTTAGGGTATTACTAACTCATATGTTTTGTGATGAATAGTTATATTTTTATCAGAACCACAATTTTCGCATTTTTGTCCTTTAGCCTCAAATATTTTCTCTCGTAAATATTTGCTTTTTAATTGTTTTTTAGCTTGCAAGGGTGAGATTATCATATAATCATATTCCTGAGGCAATTTCAAAAATACAATTATAGCTTCTTCCTGATTCATATAAAACACCTTATTTTGCATAATCTAAATATTATTATTAAAAATCCCTAAATTATTCCCACCCTATCAATCACACAAATACTTCTGATCAATAATCTCTCTAACACCAACAGACTTCTTCCCACCCAACTTATTTATCTTCTTCAACTCTTCTTCAGAAGCATTAAAGACAGCAGATACAGAACCAAAATGCTCCAGCATCTCTTTCGCAAGCAAAGGACCTATACTAGGCAAAGAAGACACAATATATTCCTGTATCTGCTTTATATCCATCGGCTTGTTTGAAGCATGAGGAGAGAAATACTTTTGCGCACCCTGCTGCTCTCTGCTTGCTATAACAGAAAGGATTGATGCTGTTTCATTATTATTTTTTGTATATATAATAGGGATGCCAAAACTAACAGTTATTGCCGCAATCATGCCCTGGATTGCATTAGGATGAATCTTCCTTATCGAATATATATCCTCTTCTCCCTCTACTATTATCAATGGCCTTTCAAAATGGTTCATGAGGTTTTTTGCCTGCTCAAGCATTCTCCCATCAATTATAGAATTTATGAAGTCTTCTTTTTTCTTGTATTCTATTCCAACCCTTTCAGAGCATAGGTAATCTGCAGAATCGAGCTGTTCTATCTTTACATTATTCCCAAGATCTATAAGCTCTTTTACAATACTGCTTGATTTCTCCCTATGGTCAATGAGAATAAGATTTTTGCTTCCGCCTTGAGAACTGCCATAACCTGCCAGCTTTTTCTGCTTTTTATCATTCTCTTTCTCTTTTTTCATATCCTGTAGATGGATATGTATATTTTTCCTAATCGAATCAAGTGTCCTGTACATCCTATTTTCTTTATGATGCGCGCTCCATCTATACGCCTCATCCCTTGTACCTTTGGTTACAAGTATCCTGACTTCGCCACGCTCAAGCCTGCCTGTCCTGCCACGTCTCTGGATATGCCTGATTGCAGAGGGTATGGGTTCGTAAAATATCACGCTATCAACCTTTGGAATATCAAGCCCTTCTTCAGCCACGCTTGTCGCTACAAGAACATTGAACTTTCCTTCCCTGAAATCACCAAGCATCTGTATTTGCTTTTTCTGGCTTAACCCAGTTGTTCCTCTCTTCTGCTGACCTACAAAAAGTCTTGCCTCAATTCCCTCAGTGTTGTTCAGTTCAGCTACAATATTCTCTGCATTATCCCTATATTGATTGAAAACTATTATTTTTGCATCCTTGATGCTGGCAATATCTCCAACTACCATCTGACCCAGCTTTTCAAGCTTGGGATGCTCAATTTTTTTCTCTTTCATAGCCTGCGCCAATATCCATGCGCTTCTGAAATTAACATCTGCTGCAAGGTTCTTTGTTGCTTTTACAGTTGTTGTCCTCGCATCTTTTATTATCTTATCAAGATATTTATTAAGCGCTATTGTGCCCTGGCTTTCAAGAAGCTCAAGTCCATGCTGCACTTTCATCGCCTCAGCAGCAAGGCTGACTGACCTGAGTATATCAAAACTCCTGTTTCCGCTTGCAATCTCACCATGAAATGATGCCTGCAAATCCAGCAATGCTTTTTTGCTGCAATTATCATTTATATCTGTCACTGCACCCGAAGCTTTTATATCCTTAATCTTTGATTTAAAGCAGTCCTTTAAGTATTTCTGTACTTTCCTGAACTCCTCTGGAAGAATGACATCAATCCAGCTTATCTTGACATCCTGAATATACTGCTTCACATCAGGATCATGCTCTGTCCTTAATTCAATGTCTTCTATAAAAAGATTTTTGCATAATTTAGTAATTGATTCCAAATCTGTGCCTGGAGAAGCAGTCAATGCAAGGATTCGGGGATATTTTGCAAGCTGTTCATACTGCTTTGTGATCCACACATAACTATAACCTTTCACCGCCCTGTGGCATTCATCTATAACAAGGAGGCTTGCATCCTGCAGACTTATTTTTCTATTTATCACATCATTCTCAAGACCCTGTGGCGTAGAGATAATTATTCTGGCTTCATTCCACATCTCTACTCTCTTTTCAGGTTTGACCTGGCCAGTCAAAAGCACTACCTTATCAGGATCAATATCAATATACCTCCTGCATGATTGCACATGCTGTTCGCACAAGGGCTTTGTCGGAGCAAGAATGAGAATCTTACTTTTAGGATAGCTATTGAGCCTCTGCACAGCAAGCATAACAAAGATAATTGACTTACCCATACCTGTAGGAAGCACAACAAGTGAATTGTTCATTACTGCAGTCGCTAATATAGTTTCCTGATACAGCCTTGGTGTGAATCCCTTTATTGTTACCATGGCTTACTAAAAACATTCTTGATTTATAAGTCTTACGAGGGGTTGGCTAGTGGCAAGTGGATAAAAAATTTAATTGAGGAAATTTTTAATAGGATACAGTTTTCAAATATCCCTTTGTATGGACATAATAGCTTGCATATGCCCCAAGCGCATAGATAATAATCAGCATCAGCCTGCCACCATAATGCGGAGCAATAATAAAGCCTATAAGAAATGCTAATGAAATAACCGACCACCTGAACCTGGTTTTACCATCCTCAATCTTATAAAATATTCTTCCGACAATCATGCCTGCTAAGAATATTGTCAGATAAACCATGACCTTTGATCCTGTAAACAACCAGTTTGTCTGCATCAGGAAAAATGCCAAAATCATAAACAGCAATGCCACATATTCAAGCCAGTTATTATACATATCCAGAGCTTTTACAATTTTAATTCACCTTCAACAATCATTTCATCACCCTCTGCAATACATAAAACCATCCTAACACTCCAACAACAAGTCCTCCAAGAAGCAGGAACAGCACCGACCCCAGCTGTGTAATTGGCAAAGCAAGGAATATTGCCAGACCCACCACAGTAAAAAATGAATATGCATATATCAATGGACCACCTGGCATAAAGAACACTCTTGAACCATCAAGCGGAGGAATTGGCAACATATTCACTGCTGCAAACCATAATGAAACATAAAGTGTCTTAAGCAGAAGAACATTTGCTGGAAGATATATTAGAAGTATCTTAACTATAAATGCAAATACTATCATTGCGACAGGTCCTGCCAAACATATAAACCCATTGTCTAACAGATTACGCCCATACCTAAAACGCCCAAGCCTATGAACATGAAGATGACGAATAAATACAGAAGGAGCTATGATAAGCCACAACCATCCTTTTGTAACAAAAGCAAGAATAAACCCAACAATAATTCCAGGCCACCATAATTTTGATTTAATCTCAAAACCCTTACCAATCGCTGTGAACCTGTGCGCGCTTTCATAAATAAGCAGAACAAGACCAGCAACAATTATCCCATTAATAATGTTCCTCATAGTTATAAAAGAATCAAGCCCGCCTTCAGGTGTAATAACCCAGTCCCTGAAAGAAACAATAAATCCCACGATAATAATTGAAACAACAAGCCCATTAATCTCTTCTTTACTGAAATTAAAATATCTTTTTACCTTATCTAAATAATCAGCAAATACGACCATATAGAAGTGATTGAAGTTTGATGTTTTTAAAGCTTTCTACAAATTTGTTTTGAAAATTTTTTATTCGCTCTCAAATGTCACAGTATATATATTCTGAGAATCCTTTTCTGCAATAAGCCCAATCATTTCTTCTTCATGACCTGCGCCTATTATCCCCAATATATTTTTATCTGGATTTTTTCTCATAAGAAATGCAAGATTCTTTGCCATCACTTCATTCCTCTCCTTAATCAGCACCTTATATACTGAAGGATAACGCCCCTTCACTTTAGATGTCAGATTATCTATGACTTCTTTTGTAGGCACTTTTGTGAGATCAAATTCAAGTTTTTCCCTTTTTCTTAATACAGCAGCCTTAAATATATCTGCCACAAAATTCCATTTCTCTTTCCATGTAATCTCATTGGAGAATCGCTTTAATGTTATCTCTATATCCTGATCAACCAATGCAAGAGGAATCTTCTTTTTCTTTGCTATTTTCACAGCAGTCATCATCTCAGAACCTGGAGCCACGCCCACAAGCTTACCAAGCTTATTCTCTACCCATGCGCCAATTATGCTAAAGATAAACCCCTTGATTCCTACTCTTCTTATATCCTTAATGCCTGGACCTCTTACTTTCTTTTTGTTCATAAGAGCAACAAGTCTTCTCTTATCAAGTTCTATGGCCACAATCTCTGGCTTAAATTCTTCAAAAGCCTTTTTTACGTCATTAAGGCTCTGTTTCGCAATATGACTGGTGCCAATCAACCGCAGATTTCCATAATCCATAGTATAGGAGATGTCTGTCTGACTTATATATTTTTCTGAAATAAGACTTTTGATTAAATATATATTTTAATATTTTTATAATTTAACAGAAATGTTTATATATATAAACTTTATCCTAATTAAAAAAACATTATAAAAAAACATTAGGCGGAGGGGTTAATTATGTTAAAAATGAAGAAAATTTCCGAAACATATGATATGAAAGTCTTTACTGATACAGGAGAATACTTTGGAGACGTGGAAGAGAGCATTCTCACCCACAATAAAGTATTTGGATGGCGCGTGAGAGCATCAAAAAACTCATTCCTCATCAAAGTTCTGGGATCAGCAAAAGGAGTCATTGTTCCACACCAGCTTGTAAAAAGCATAGGGGATATAATGATTATTTCTAAAGCAGCAGTACCAAACTATTCAGAAGAAGAGAAATAAATTGTTCTTAAAGAGCAAGTGAACCTTAGCGAATAGTTGGAGAACAAAGTTCTCTAAGTTACTTGGAAAACGAAGTTTTCTAAGTTCTTAGTAAGCTTCGCTTACCAAGACTTAAGGAACATTGTTCCTCAAGATTTAGTAATCTAAGATTACCAAGATTTAGGATTCGCTTTATTTGCTTTGCTTATTATTTTTCCATTTAAAATAAGATATGACACCCTGCTCACCCATTGTCATCAAGGCATTGATTTTCTTTTTTGAGAGATTAAAATCTGTTGTTTTTACTCCAATGGTATCAATAAAAATTGTTCTGTTCCAATCATTTTTATGCAAATGCTTTTTATTTGCTGATTCAGTGATATAATTCAATAAAGCAGTAGTATAATTCTTTAAATTATTTATTTTCTTAGGTACATTTGACCATCCCATTTTATTGAATAGCATTTCATCCTTAGTATCTAATCTAAATCCTAAAGTTTCATGATTAAACACATAACCTCGACTCTTGTTATATTCAACTATTTCACCATTTTTTTTATTGTCTAAATATTTTTTATTATCAAATATATGGATAGGATAATTCATAGTAACTCCCCCATCAACCAGAATATCTGATTTTCTACGCACAGCCTGATAATATAGTGGAATCCCCATTGAGATCCTTGCTGCATCCCTTATTTCCATATCTTGCTCAGTTTCATAAGAATAGATTTCAGAGCATTGGTTTGAGAGATTTGTTCCGATTATGTAAAGCTCTTTAAATCCATTTTTTCCAGAGAGTTCATGAAGTTCCCTAAATGTCAGACTTTCTCTCCCGGTTCTTTTTTTAATTAATTTACTTATCCAATTGTAAAAATTATTTCCTTTATGCCATCCAAATCTTTTTAATAATCTCATCACATCAAAAATATACCCAAAACTATCATCTGCAAAATCATTAAAATTCATTTTAGCTACTATCCCAGAGACTTCTTTTGCAGAATATCCTAATGCAACTAATACTGCAGTTATTGCTCCTGCAGAGGTTCCTGTGACTCGAGTGATCTTAGGAAGTACATCTATTCTTTCTAATTCTCTCAAAGCACCGCCATAAGCTGCACCCTTAACTCCACCCCCCTCAAAGACCAGATTTCTAAACTCAGAATCTATTTTAAAACTCACCTTTCTTAGAAGGAATTTTAAGATATATTTAAAACTTATGTTTTGAATCAGATTAGAAAATCTGCCAGTTGCCTGCAGAGCAAAAGGTGATTGCATCTTAGTGGACATAGTCCTTAGTATAAAGTTGAGCACCCAACAGATCTGACAAAACAACCAGCAGATAAGATGATAATAGGTATCAGATATATAAATTTGACGATTTTATTCTTGACCCTATTAAATGTTCAGGAGTTGTAGAAAATTCTACAACAAATGATTAAACGGTTCTTACCATTCCTTAATTGCTAAAAATCCAAAGGAAGAATAACATGACAAAAAAAATATGTGCTGACTGGAGGGTCGGGAAGCGGCAAGAGCAGCATAATCCTTGCTCTTGAGCAACAAGGGGAATTTGTGATAAGGGAAGCAGCTGAAGACTACATAAAGACAGCAAGCAAGGTAAAGTACGAACAAATCTCCCAGATAGAGCAGCTCAGCAGCACAGAGAAAACAGAAACAAGAAGGAGGAAAAAGAAAAACGAAAAACAGGTTAATAAAGGAAGAGGGTCTAATTCAAACCTTAAAGGAACTGATTTCACTCTTTCTTAATTTTAGCCAGAAATTCTTCTTCGGTTATTGGAGCGACAGTTTCAAACATAGTTTTCAAACCTTTTTCCAGAACACCACTTTCTGAGATTTTATTATGGATATAAGGTCTTATTATCCACTTATCATCAATCAGAGAAAAAGGGTTTATAAACATTATAGTCAGTCCAGGAGAATCTATAAGCCATTTCCAGTTATCTGCAATAAAATCCAGATTCTGTTCTGAATTAATTGTTATAATTGTCATGCTTCTGCCTTCCTTAAGCCTAAATCTGATTTCTTCTGCATTAGCCAAAGAAGGCATGACAAGAATAAATTTCTCCTTCTCATTATAACTTATTTTCAGGTTATATCCATCTGCATTTTTTTCTATATTTTTTATCTTTTTCAGAATTATATCCCTATTCTGCTCATAATTTATTGCCCATCCCACCAAATAATCTCGTAGTTCTTGGATACTATCACCTAAGTTATACCTGACATTAATAATTTACTTAAAAAGCTTCTTAAAGAAACTTTTTTGGTTATTTTGTTCTTTTTGCATATTTCCACATGAAATTGAAATATCCCTTATATGCTCTGGCAGCTGCCTCATTCTCTATTATTACCCCTTCAGGTTCGTCTGTCCATATAATAATTGCTATCTTGTTTCCATAAATATTAGTTACAGCAGGACTTTCTTCTGAGATTGGAAGATATCGATACTCTGTTGTTTTATCATCAAGCTCTTTTCTTCCTTTCCTTATTATTAGCTTTGTCTTAATATTATTCTCTTTTTTCAGCCTGTCAAACTGCAACGCAAACTCAGGCATAATTCTTGAGAATTGCCCCTCTGAACCAAATGCAACATTATTCTCTCCTGTCCTTGCCATATCTAAAAATATTGTCTTTATTCCTTTTATTCCTTTATATAGCCTTACCTGACCTTCTATCTTGCCTATTTTTTGCCTTGCATCCAATTCAGGAAGTATTGATCTGACCTCTTCTTCCTGATGCTTTATATAATCCAAAAGTCTTTTAGAACCTGTCGCCTGAAACCATTTTACATTCCCTATCAATACATAGCTGACAAGACCTCTTTCTATCAATGCCTTCAAGGCATTATAACAGCTGCTCCTATCAATCTTTCCCAACTTGGATATCTTTCCTGCCCTGTTTGAACCATGATCATTAAGAACAAGATATACTTTTATTTCATTTGGACTAAATCCTAAATTCTGAAGTGCTTTTTCTGCATCCATTTTTATAGTTCCTGACTTTTAAAGATTCCTTTATATCTTGCCTCTCCCTTGCATAACTGGAAGATTATCTGACATAGCTTCATACCAGGCATCAGTTCCAACTTGTGCGACCCTGCATTGAATATCTCCAGCACCTGATGATTTGAAACTCCTGGACATATAAACGGCGCAGTGATATGACTCATCAGCCCAAATCTTGCAAACCTTGATCTTGATTGCAGCCATCCGCAGATATTTCCAGGCAGTGTTATCTTCTCTTTAGTTATCCCAAACACAAGTTCATGAGGCCTAAGAACATATCCTTTGCTGATGTCCACTTTTTTGGTTATCTTCTTGTAATCATCAGATTCAGATAAAAGGATAACAGAATTGCCAGGATTAAATACTCTCAGTTCATTACCTAAACTAAGATCAACTGAAGCAGGACCTATTGCTGATTTATCAAATGGATTTATTATAATCTGCTTTTGCTTGATTCTTCTCATAATTTGAGGTCTTGTTAGAATCATCTTGTTGTAGAAGATTCTACAACTAATATTTAAATCTTGCCTTTGACTCACAAGCAACAGCAACCAAAGAGGTAACAAAATGGAACTGCAACTAAAAGACCTGCAAAAGAAACTGCAAGAAGAACATCCGGGGTGGCCACAGGATAAGGCAAGATGGATTGCAATGAGGATGCTCTGTAGGGTAAATATGTAAAGACCATAAAAC
>JAYEPB010000067.1:0-13465 GCA_034723595.1 Nanobdellota archaeon | reverse complement strand
CTCTTTTCTTGGTCCTATCGCATGCTTCATTGCTCCATGCAGTTTTGGAGCAAACAGGAATCCTATCCCTATCTTGTCTATGCATTCAGAGACCTTTTCTGGAGAAACATCAAGATTTACTCCAAGCTCTTCAAGCACATCAGCACTTCCGCATTTGCCTGATGCAGACCTGTTGCCATGCTTTGCTACCTTTGCGCCGGCAGCAGCTATAACAAAAGCAGTTATTGTAGATATATTGAATGTTCCTTTGCAGTCTCCTCCTGTTCCGCATGTGTCAATAAGGTTTTCACTGTTGCCTGTCTTGATTTTGACAGCCTTATCTCTCATTACAGAAGCAAAAGCTGCTATCTCTTCTATGGTCTCACCTTTCATCCTCAACGCTGTAAGAAATGAACCTATCTGCGCATGAGTGCAGTTTCCTGACATTATGTCGTCCATTACCTGATTTGATTCTTCTCCTGAAAGATTCTCTTTATTAACAAGTTTTGCGATGCATGTTTTTATAGTTTCCATATTATCTGCAAATTAAATGATGTTTTTATATGTTTTGAAAAATTTGAAGATATTAGGAAAGGTAATAAAAAAGTATTTAAACACTAACCTCATTTTAATACATAGAATATGAAAAAGAAAATTAAAAACATTTTTGGAGAAAATTTAGATGTCCTTATTGAAGGGAATAAAACATCAGATAAAATATTGATATTTGTTCATGGATTTGGATCAGATAAAGATGAAGGGTTTGCCACATTTTTAGATCTTTCAAAATATTTAAGAGAAGATTTTATAACAATCAGATTTGATCTGTCTGGTTATGGGAAAAGTGAAGGAGAAGATTATGAGTTTCAATATCAAAAAGCAGCAGGTGATGTTGATTCTGTTATAAGATATGCAAGAAAAAACTATAGAAATAAGGAGATTTATATTATTGCGCATTCGCTTGGAACATTTGTTGTAAGTATCCTGTCCCCATATATGATTAAAAAAATAGTCTTTACTTCAATTCCAAATTCTAATACTGAATTTATTATTGATGAACTTAAAAAAAGGATTCTCTCAAAAGGTGGCAAGATAAATGAGAATGATCTAACATCCTATCCCCGGACAAGAGGTTCTGTACAGGTAATTGGAAAAGATTTCTGGCGAACATTAAGAGCGTTTAAACCTTGTGAATATATTGCAGAATTAGGAAATAAAACAGATTTAATTGTATTTAAGCCAAAACAAGATGATGTGGTGAAAAACAAATTTTTCAAAGAATATAAACGCATTAAAAATATTAAATATGTTGAAATTGACGGAGATCATAATTTCAGGGATAAAAAAGACAGGATTAATCTGTTCAAACAAATAAGATCTTTTTTATTGGGAAAATAAAAATAACCCCTATTAAAAGCATATAAGATGACCAAGTTTATCAAAGGAAAAAAGCTGAGTGAATTATTCTTTAATGAATTAGTGAAGCCTCTTTTGAAAAAGCATTATCCTAATCTTAAATATTCGGCAGGATTGTTAGGTTCTGGTTCTGATGTTATTGATTTTGATACTGCTCGATCAATGGATCATGATTGGGGTCCAAGAGTATTGCTTTTCCTCCCAAAAGATGATTTCAAAAAGAAGACACAAATTTATGAGATGTTTAGCAGAGAATTGCCCCATACTTTTAGAGGCTTTTCCACTCATTTTGGAGCATCTGATGAAAAAGGTGTTAAAGTTTCTGAAAAGCTCAGTAGAGGCAAAATTCGCCATATGACTGAGATTTTTACTATTGAATCATTTTTCAAAGAATATCTTAATTTTAATGTGAAGCAAGATATTTTAATATATGATTGGCTTGTTTTCCCTGAACAAAAATTATTAAGTATTACTGCTGGAAAAGTTTTTTATGATGATTTAGGTCTGAAGAAAATTATTAAGAGATTCCAATATTTTCCAAAAGATGTTTGGTATTATCTTCTTGCTTCTCAATGGATAAGAATTTCTCAAGAAGAACATTTTATGGGAAGATGTGGCGAATTAAATGACGAGATGGGTTCTAAAATCATCGCTACAAGATTAGTCAAAGATATTATGAAAATATGCTTTCTAATGGAAAAACAATATACACCATACATAAAATGGTTTGGAACAGGATTTAATAATTTAAAATCATCAAAAAAATTAAAACCAATCCTAAGTGCAGCAATGAAATCTAATGATTGGAAAACAAGAGAGAAATATATTGCAAAGGCTTATGAATTTATTGCTAAGTTGCATAATTCTTTGAAGATCACAAAACCCCTAAAAGCGAAAGTAGAATGTTTTTTTGATAGACCTTTTTTAGTCATCAATGGAAGTTTATTTGCTTCTGAAATAAAAAAACAAATCAAAGATTCAACTGTAAAATCCATTAAATTAGATATTGGCTCAATAAATCAATTCTCTGATTCAACTGATGTTTTTGAAACTAACACCCAGAAATTTAAATCAATCTATAAGTAAAACTTTTTATCTTATTTGATTAATTACTCTTTCATATAATCCAATGTCTTTTCTGGATAAATCAGTCTTCCAAGAATCCTTACAACCACAATCCAATCCCTCTAATTCTCTTAATTGATGTGTTTTATTGAACTGGTGAATTACATTTTTTACTTCTGGAGTACATTCATTGCAATTATGAGCTGTTTCATAAGGCAGAGGAATAAAATGTTCTCCTGAGATGGTAATTTTACCATATTGCTGTGTTTCCCTAACAATTTCAATTAAACACCAGAACCATGGAACTCTATATCTTCCTTTTCTATGCAGATAATCCTGTAATGTATATCTTTGTAGAGCAAGTGGTTCTAAAGAAACTGAATCTGTTCCCTTTTCAAAAGCATATCTAACAGTTTTTACAGCTTCTTCGATGCCCTCTTTTTCAGTCAAAAACGGAGGCTTTACAACAACTCTTGTTTCAAATGCAATTCTATTTTGTTTTAAAAGACTAACAGCCCGAGCATAATCGTCTCTAGAAAATCCTTTATTTAAACATAAATCTCTAACTTCATCATCATAAGTATCAAATCCCAAGCCAACATATAATTTATTTGGTTCAATTACATGTATTGCTTGTCTAATGTTATCTTCTGAAACAATATCTGGTCTTGATTCAATAACTATTTTCCTAAATCCTGAATCAGCAAGATATCTTAAAATTTTGATTTGAGTATCAGGATATATTTCATCTGCATCAAAAAAAGAACCATTAGAATATATAAATATTTCATCTCTTCTTTTAAATCTGCTAACATCAGAAATAAATTGCTGAAATAGTTCTTCAGGATTTTCATAGCCCTTAAGATGACCGCAATGAAAACAGCCAATACTTTGTCTTTTATAGCTGCATCCAGAAGTGTTTAATCCAACTACTGCTTTTTCAATACCTAAGTTTTCAATAGTTTCCCTTACAATCCTACTAACATTGGAGTCATAAGATTGTTCTCCTTCAGACTTAATTCTACGAACAAGAGCAGTAAGTTCTATTTTTACCTCTTCTTTACTGGACATTATCCAATAAACTCCTTAATAGATGATATTTATCTTCTATTCCCTGTTTTAATAGAGGTATCTGATTTATCTCTTTAACATCTAGTGCTGTTTGACATAATTTTTTACCAAATCTTATTATCATTTCAGCAATTCCTAATTCTTTAGAGATCTCTAAAGCATGTTGAAAATCATTGGGATAACTTGAAATACCTTGATTTAAAAAATATAAAACCATAATATTTGGCTGCCTGCTTTCTAAATCTTCTTCATAATCCTTAACATCGTCAACCAAATCTGCCAAAGCTTGTCTTTTGTGGATTACTCCAATTAATCCTGATGGTAAATCATAGTGCAAACCTGCAATAGTGCCATACAAAACAGCATCTCCAGATTTTTTTAAGATGTAATCTTCTGCTTCTTGTTCAGAAAAATGAGAACCAACTTGAATCCTTCTTTTTAATGATCTTTCAAGATTCCAATAATTCCAGGAATATAGAATTTCATCCTCAACTTCTTTGAGTTTTCTTTGATTTTCAACATCTAATTCCGCAAATAGGGAGGTTCTCTGTCGTTCATATTCACCCCTATAATCCTCATCTCCTGTTTCTTGATATAGATCCATAAAACAAAAATATCTAACTGCTGTTTCTAATAAAGACAAACAACTCTTTCTTTTTTCTTCATCTTGAGTCAATGAATATACAACATCGGAAAGTAATGGAGGAGTTTCAAACTCACTTTCTATTTTTCTTGATGCTGATTTAATTTTATCTGCCATAATCCTATATCATCTGAATAATGTTCTCAATGATATTCACACCTTCTGGAGATAATATGGACTCAGGGTGGAACTGGACTCCTTCAATAAAATTATCTTTATACTCTTTGTGCCTTATTGCCATGACAATGCTGCCTTTTTTTGCGCTTATTTCAAGGCATGATGGAATATCAAGCCCTGCAAGAGAGTGGTATCTTGCTGCAGAAAAGGGGCTGTTTATTCCTTTGAATATTGTTTTTTTGTCATGCTCAATAAGGGATGCTTTTCCATGGACAATTTCACCAGCCCTGTCAACTTTCCCTCCAAATGCTTCTATTATTGCCTGATGGCCGAGGCAAACTCCAAATATTGGGATTTTTCCGCCAAATCGTGTGATAATGCTTATTGAATTGCCTGCATCTCTTGGATGAGAAGGACCAGGAGAGATAATTATCAGAGATATACTGTTATTTTGAATTATTTCTTCAATCTTTTGAATGTTTGTGTCATTTCTGTAAACAATCATCCTGAATCCTCTTTTTTCAAATTCATCGACGAGATTGAATGTGAATGAATCAAAATTATCAATCATCAGGATATTCTTATTCATATTCAACACCGCCAGCTTCAGCTATTGTATCTGCACAGGCCTTGGCTTTTTTTTCTGTTTCAATAAACTCTTTTATAGCTATTGAATCATGCACAATGCCTGCTCCTACCCGAACATAGGCTTTTTTGCCTGCTATCTTCATTGTCCTGATTGTTATTGCAGAATCCATTTCTCCACCTGGAGTAAAATATCCTATTGCTCCGCCATAGAATCCTCTTTTTGTCTTTTCATATCTTCTTATGAGTTTCATTGCTTCAATCTTCGGAGCGCCTGTAAGAGTGCCCATGTTCATTGTTGCAAGATATGCACTGAACATGTCAAGATCAGGCTTAAGAATGCCTTGGACAGTCGAAACCAGATGCTGGACATGAGAGTATTTTTCTATTGAAAATGGCTCTGTCACTTCTCGTGTTCCAGGCATACTTATTTTTGCTACGTCATTTCTTGCCAAATCAATGAGCATTGTGTGTTCAGCAAGCTCTTTCAGGTCTGTCTTTAACTCTGCCTCATATCTTGAATCAAGATCATTGTCAATCTTTCCATTGGCAAACCCTCTTGGCTTTGTCCCTGCAATTGGCCTTATCTCAACAATCTTCCTGGAACCTGAATTGCTGACAGCTATGCATCTTTCAGGGCTTGCTCCTATCAGTGTTGAGCCAGATGTTCTGAAATAGAACATATATGGCGAAGGATTTTTTTTCTTCAGAGCAGAATATATATCAAATTCTTCTGAGTTGATATCAGCAATTATTGTCCTTGAAAGCACTACCTGCAATATGTCTCCCTGAAGTATATGGTCTTTGAGTTTTTCTACATTTTTGATGTATTCTTCTTTTGTCGTATCACTTTGGATGGTTCCTTGTATTGTTTCAAACTGCCTTTTTTTAGGGATTGCCTGATCCAATGCGTTTTCATATCTATTAAGTATATTCATGACCCTTTCAGCTTCAGCTGCGCATGCATCATCCAGCTTAAAGGCATTTGCTATAAAGACTGTCTTGTTTTTCTGATGATCAATATAGAACAGATTGTCTGCAAAAATCAGTTCATAGTCAGAGTCATTATAGAGCTTTTCTTTATATAGAGGAAGGTTTTCAAACTGATCAATGAAATCATAGCTGATCATTCCAAAAAGTCCGCAGCAGATAGGTACTGGCTTTGATTCAAGCTTAAATGCAAAGACAAGAGCCCTTAGAACATCCATCAGGGTTATTTCTTTAAGTCTTTCTTGTTCGCTTGTTTCTTTTTTTTGTCTTTTGAGCTGACCTTTTATGCTATCTTCCCTGATTTCTATGCTGCTGCAGAATGAAAAGTTTTCATTTATATGGTTAAGTATTCTTTTGCCAAGGCTGTTAAGCGCGTCTATCTTAAATGAGTCACCTTTACCTCTTACAATAATGCAGGGGTCAGCAGTGCCAATGCTTTTTTCTCCATATTTTGTCAGGATTTCTGCTGATTCAAGCAATATGCAGTTTTCTTTTCTTCCATAGTCAGAAAGCTTTGCAAAATATTCTACTGGGTTTATAGCATAATCCAGTTCTTTGGTGAATGGGATTATTGTTCCTATTGCAGATTCCTCAATGGCTTTTTTTATTTGTTCCATATTAGTTATACACCTTATAGTAAGTTTTTAAGAATATAATTTATGAAAGAGCCTTTACTCCCAGATGCACCATAATTCAGGCATGGCGCTATTTCCAAAGAAAATTGAGTCAAAAATTATGGTTAGGGTATTTTGGAAAATCATAATCTTAGGGATATTATGGTTGTATTTAAAACTTTCGACATTTACGGCACTGTATTAAAATATCGTGAAATTATGTAAATCAGATGATATTTTCTGATCTATTTCTTTATTTCTCGTTGAAAGCAGCAATCATTTTCCCAATTAGCATATTTTTCCTTCGATTTCATTGTTTTTCTTGCATTTAAATCTAGCTATCGCTAAATAATATAATATGAATTTTATCTGTTATAAAGATAGAACCCAGAAAATTTTACCCCATTCAAAAAATGTTTTCACAGGATTAGAAAATCCAACATTTCTTTTGAATACAGATAGTCTCATTTTTCTTTCTAATCCTTCTTTTGTCCTAAACTGTTTTTTTCTATGCGTCTTTAGACTTGTTGAAAAATAGTTTTCTATGACATTATTTGTATGAGGACAATCAATATCATAAAATAGATTAAATTCATCCCAAAATTGTCCAATATATTTTAATCTTTTTTGCAATGATTTAGGCAATAACTGTTTTTCATGAACTAGTTTATCAAAATTGTTTTTTGCTTCATCAGAAGTTCTTAATTGGTGATTTACTTTGTCCCGTCTTCTCATTTTCTCTAAATTTCTAACAAATTTATTAAATCGTTTTCTTGCTTGTTTAAGCCAATTATTATCTTTGCCAATTTCTTTTTCTTCCTCTAAAAGAACTTGAAGAAAATCAAGTTCTTTTTGTCGATTAAAGAAAATATCCAATAACAAATATGTATCATATATTTCTTGTAAGGGGGGTAATTTCCCGCAATCAGCGACTATTAATTTATTAAGGTGTAAGATACACATCTGGTGTTTTACTTTATTGCCCCATAATTTTTTGAATAATTCCGGGTACCAAGGACAACCATCTGTTATAATAATCAATTCTTTTGATGTGTTCAGATGTTTAGACAGAAATTCACTGATTGTGTGAGATTCTTTATCATCATAAAGATCATCAGCAATAATTTTCCTTTGAATTGCATCAATTAGTGTTAGACGATAATGCTGATGCCTGCCTTTTTTCGGATGTTGCTCATCATAATGAACAATCTGATATCTTGATTTTAGTTCTGGAATAATTAACTGTTTTATTGCTGAAGTAATTTTTCGCAATACAGTATCTTTACTCATTGGATTAAGAAAATTCATCAATTCACTCATTACTCTAAAAGCAACATCACGGTCTGTTAATCGTAAAAAGAAATTTGATAATGTATCATACCATTCGTCGAGAATCTTTGTAAAAAGGGACAAATCTTTTTTTATTTCATGTCCACAATTGGGACAACGAAATCTACCTATCTTTAGAGTTAAAAGATTTTTCCGAGTAATCGGATCCCATCCATTTCTGCAACACTGATTATCACAATGAGGGCAATCAGGTTTTTGTATAGCCCGAATTACGCCTTTTTTTGTATATTCGTATCCTTTAGCATGAGAAAAAAGCTCAAAAAGCTCAGAAAAAACTGAAAAGTTTTTAAATGTGGTCTGTATAACATCCATTGTAGTAAGCACCTCATATTTTTTGTTTTCCTATAAAAAATATGGGCTTACTACTATTTATATTTCACGATATTTTAATACAGTGCCGACATTTACAGTATCCACTCACCATATACTCCAATAAACCACTAAATTTATATACCACATGAGAATAACGTGCATTATTGCATTAAATATGCAAAGATTTGGCGCGTTGTGCATATTGCGCATTGCGTATAAATAGAATTAGGTGAAATGAAACATGTACGGAAATTACGGAAATGAAGGCGGCGGATTTGGCGGCCAAAGGAGAGGATTTGTTCCAGTAAATGTAGGGGACGAGTTAACTGTAAAAATAGAGGCAGTTGGTGAAAAAGGAGACGGAATCTGTAAAAAAGATGGTTTTGTTCTTTTTGTACCTGGTGTCAAAGAAGGCGACGAAGTTAAGATTCGCATTACAAAAGTATTGCGAAAAGTAGGCTTTGCTGAAGTTGTATCTGGAGATTCAACTGTGGGAGATGTTCCACCAGAAACAACTGAAGAAGAAGCTCCAGTTGAAGAAGAAGAACCTCATGCAGAAGATACTGAAGACTTTGGTGAAGAAGCTAAAGAAGAAGTAGAAGAAACTGAACCTGAAGCAGAAGAAGAAGCTAAAGAAGAAGTAGAAGAAACTGAACCCGAAGCAGAAGAAGAAGCTAAAGAAGAAGTAGAAGAAACTGAACCTGAGGCAGAAGAAGCTAAAGAAGAAGTAGAAGAAACTGAAGCAGAAGAAGAAAAGAAAGAAGAATAGATCTTTCTTTATTCACTTTTTTTATATTTTTTATAGTTAAATTTAAGTAAAAATGCAATTAAAATGAGCGAAATAATACCCCTAATCCTGATTATAACAAGCGTAGCTACATTTATTGCATCAGCAGTTCTTATGTTTTATAACAAAAAGATTGGACTTCCGCTAGGAGAATGGGTCATTTTTATTTTCATAAGCTTTGTTATATCTATTTCACAGATAATAATGCAGTTAAATCCTAATTTTGCGATAAATTCCAGTTTACTGCTTATCATAATATCAATTGCAATATTTGCTCTTGTTGTGAAAAACTTTTGGGAATTGTTCACAGAATATAATTTTTGATTTAGATGAGATTATTCATAGCGATAGAAATACCTGAAGAGATTAAGGATTATGTAGTTGGTTTACAAGATCTAATCAAGACAGATCTTCTGAAAGCAACATATCCAAAGCGTTTTCATCTCACCCTCTTATTTCTTGGAGATATTGATGAGGATAGAGTAGAGGAGATTAAGATAAAGCTTAGAGATATAAGATTTGATTTGTTAAATCTCACTTTTGATAATATCGGTGTATTCCCTAACCAAAATTACATCCGAGTTGTATGGCTGGGAATCAAGGAGACTGAACTATTAACAAGATTGGCAGAAGAGATATCTTCTGCTTTGGGGCACAAACCTGATAAGAGATTTCACCCACATATCACCCTGGCAAGAGTTAAGCATATCAATGAAAAAGAAAAATTCAAGGAGATTCTTACAGGCATAAAGACAGAGCCAAAATGCTTTAAAGTTAGTTCATTCAAACTTATAATGAGTATATTACAGAAAGACGGTCCTATATATGATGTGCTTGAAGAGTTCAATATCTGAAAATGAACATTAAAAACATATATTTATAAATAAAAGGATATTCCATTAGTTCATTACCAAAGCAAGCAGCGAGGCTATGCGCTGCCTGTGGCGCAGCATGAGGTAATAAAAAATGCTGACAGCATTGATTTATCGCGCAGATTCATAAAGAATAAGGAAGTAAAAAGCCAGATGTAACGGAGCACAAGCATCTTCAAAACTTTGGAATAATTATTAGGAAGGCTCTGCGTCCCCGTATGGGGCTTCCCCCCGCGACGAGCAGGATAAGGGAAAGGATTAAGTTTTGACTGAGGATGCTTGTGCTCCATGGATAGCAGACTTTTTACTTACAATAATAAGGAGTTGAGATTATGGCAGAAACACAACAATATTTAGTAGCGCAGGATGTATATTTAAAATCAGGAATACATATTGGAACAAAGTTCAAGACAAGATACATGTCAAAGTTCATATACAAGACAAGACCTGATGGTCTTAGTGTATTGAACCTTCATAAGATAGATGAGAGAATAAGGATTGCAGCAAATTTTCTTTCGCAGTACGAACCAAAGGATATCCTTATTGTGAGCAGGAGAGAAAACGGATGGAAAGCAGTCAAAAGATTTGGCAAGCTTATCGGATGCAAATTCTTTGCAGGAAGATATCCTCCAGGCATCCTGACCAACCCTAACTTAAGAAATTATATTGAAGCAAAAGTAATTCTTGTTACAGATGCATGGCCTGACAGAAATACTGTTGCAGATGCAATGAAAGTAGGAATCCCAGTTGTTGCATTATGTGATACAAACAACCAAACAAATAACCTTGACCTTGTTGTACCTTGTAATAATAAGGGTAAGAAATCGCTTGGTCTGTTTTTTTACATCCTTGCGACAGAATACTTAAGAAACAGAGGGGAGCTTGGAAAGAATGAAGAATTATCAGTACCTCTTGAAGATTTTACTGATGAGTAAAAAAGTTTCGTAAGGAAATGTTTTTATGTGTCATGACAAGATGAACTTTGGGCAAGGTGCTGAGAAATATGAGAGTTATATTTTATTACACTAAAACACCCAAATTGTTCATTCCTCTTCTTTTATCCCAATAATCCCATTATGCACTATCTTAAACATAACTTCTTTGCCTTCTGGCTGGGAACGGTGCTTGCGGAGTATTGCTTTTCTATTTCCTGGCTCAATTATCTGCAGCTCAAGAAGGCATTTGCTCCAATATTTAAGTATGTCACCGCCAACCATATTGATTTTGGTCTTATCTTCAAAATTAGCATATACTTGATTGGTCATAAGCACAGGAATCTTCTTCTTTACAGCAATCTCTGAGAGCCAGCCCATCTGCTTGCCAAGCTCCTTGTTTATCTCATATATTTTTTCGCTCTTGCCCATCTCAAGCCTGTAAAGCATAGAGATTGTGTCTATTATGATTATACCGATATTATCTGAATCTATTTTTATAATGTCCTTAAGCTTGTCAAAAGCTGATACCTGCTCCTCAAAATTTGTAGGCTTCAGGATGATCAGCTTGTCAAGCACATCTTCATAATCTGGAGCGATCTGCTTTAGGCGTTCCACAGAAAAGCTGCTTTCTGTATCAACATATATGACTTTTTTAGTATCCCTTGCGCATCCTACTGCGCAAAGTATAGCGATGTTTGTCTTGCCTGATCCTGCTGGGCCATATATTGTGCTTATAATCTCTGGCTCAAATCCCCCTTCTAGCAGAGAATCCAGAACTTTGCTTCCTGAAGGCAGCCTATTTTGTATCATTAGGTTGGTATATTTAACGCATTTAAATAATTTGCCAAAATTCTACTCAGCGAAATTTAGGTAAATTATTTAAACAACAAAATAATATATGCCTTATTATGAAACTTAAGCAAGTGAAAAAGTATTATGCAGGGTATATCCTTGCATTCATATTCATAGCAGCACTTGGAATAAGGCTTTATTTCGCGTTCCAGACACCTGATTTCAGCAGCGATGAGGCTTATTTTTCGCTTAGGCAGATTGATGAGATAACAAGCACAGGGACTCCGCTTTATAATGATGATCTGAGCTATGGGGGAAGGTTATTCATGTTTCCGCCTTTGTTCCATTACATACTCGCGTTTTTCAACCTGTTCCTGCCACTTGGTGTTGTAGCGAAAGTTCTGCCAAATATCTTCGCATCATCTTTAATCATAATCACATACTATCTTGCAAAAAATATTACCCAAGATAAAGTTGCAGCACTTTATACAGCAGGCATAGCTGGTTTCATCCCAATATTTTTCTATAAGACTGTGAACAGCGTATCACCATATTCGCTTGCTGTGCCACTTGCAGCATACGCAATATACTGTTTTGTCAAACTGCATAAGGAAAAGAAATATGCATACTTCATGCTAATTTCAGTATCCTGCTTTACTTTTGTGCATGCATCTGCAGTTCTTCTTGCAATTGCGCTTGTGCTATATCTTGTCCTGCTGAAGACAGAAAACATCAAGGAGATTCCAGCAGAGATTGAGATAGTGCTATTCTCCAGCCTGCTTGTTATCTGGTTCCTCCTGATAATATATAAGCAAGCCTTATTGAGCGAAAATATAGGCATTATCTTTCAGAATATCCCCTCACAAATAATCTGGAAATATTTCCAGAATATAACTGTGCTTGGAGCTATCGCAAAGATTGGAATTGTGCCGTTTGTATATGGAATTGTTACAATCTACAGATATCTTTTCAGGCGCAAAACAAAGTTCTCTTACCTTTTCATAAGTTTCGCTATAACTATTGGTCTGCTCCTGCTCCTCAAAGCTATCCCCATAAGCGCAGGACTTATGTTCCTGGGTATGATTCTTACTATACTTTACAGTATGCACATAGTGCATTTCAAAGGATTTGTAAAAAAGACAAAACTAGCAAGATTGCGACCTTTCATGATGGTATCGCTTTCTTTTACATTGCTGATGACACAATTTTTGCCGACAATTGTTTTTGCTAATCAGGAGATAGCGCTGGCGCCAGCAGAAAATGAAGTACAGGCATTTAGATGGATAGAAGAAAACACCCATCCTGCATCAACTATTTTATCCATTATAGAAAATGGACACAAGATAACCTACCTTGCAAAAAGGAAGAATGTAATAGATTCAAATTTTCTTAATGCAGGAGATACTGACAAGATATTTGAAGACATCAAGACAATCTATACAACCCAATACAAGACTCTTGCTATGGAAGCACTAGATAAGTACAGCATAGATTATATATATTTCTCGCAGGATGTCAAAGCAGAATTTGGAATTGAAAAGTTGAGGTATGCTGTTGATGACACGAGATGTTTTAAGCCAGCCTATGATGTTGGTGAAGGCAAAGAGAAGATAACAATATACAAGGTCCTGTGCAGGATTGAAGAATCAAAAATATCAGACAGAAAATGAAGGTGGTATGATGCATCATTATAAAAAGCAGATAACAAGGAAACATGCACTGATAATAATATTGGTATTGAGTACAATCCTGCTTTTGCTGCCTCATGCTATGAGGTTTGCCCAAGGCAATGTCTCTATGATTGGGCATGAAAGCTATTATAATGCATGGCATGCTTCCCTTGCTTCAGGAAAAATTACATTGATAGAAAATGACCCCCTTAGTTATGAACATGGCAAGGACGTAATCAACCCATACCATATTCTCCTTTCATTTGC
>JAYEPB010000066.1:0-3326 GCA_034723595.1 Nanobdellota archaeon | reverse complement strand
AATTTTTTGGAAACATTAGGAAAGAATATATTTATTGAATTTATACCTCCATATTCTCCACAACTTAATTGCATTGAAACATGTTGGAAAATAATAAGACATGATGTTACTAGTTCTAATTTTTTTATAACTATTGAAAGCTTAAAAGGAGGTATAAGTATATTTTTGGATGAAACTATTTTTACGCTCAATTCGTCCAATTACTTAGCTCGTTGACTAAACACTATTGTTGCTACTAGAAAGGAGGGAATAACCCACACATTTATAAACCCTAACAGATTTCTATTAGTATTATGAGTGTTAGAAATCAAACTTTGGTCGAAGAGATAATTTGCAATAAGGCTTTACCTCTCGCAAATATTAGAGAATATGAAAAAGTCCATCTTATTACTGAGCAATATTATCTCTTTTGCTGCGGCGGCAAAGGGAATGCAAAACCAAGTGATTTTAAAAGAATCTGCAGCGTGCAGAATGTGGGTGGAAAGCAAATTGTAAAGTTGGATCACAAGGGACTTGCAGGACCACTTGAAGAAGGGTTTATCCAATACCTATATGGACTTAGATCCCCTGAAATTTATAACACAAACCAGGATTTTATTGACCATAAGAATAGAATAACTGGAGATATTTTTGAGGATTACTGCCTGCAATTATTTCCAGAGAAAGATTTTGAAATTCTAGCTTGCACTCAGCGCAGACAACAACGGATAACTGATGATTATAATAGGGATGCAAAAATAAAGTATAGAAATTTAGATTATATATTTAATATTGATTTTAAATTCAGGAGCACTAATTTTCCTTTTACTAATGCGCAGCAGGCAAAGAAGTATGTTGATTATGATAAATATAATGAGTTTTTTCATATTATAGTAGGTCAGGGCAATAAGCCATATGCGCCCGCGAAGATATATGTAATTCCACTGTTTACGTTTAAGTCTTATTTAGATTCAGGAGTGTGTTGCTCATACTCACTAGACCAATATGGCCTGTGCAAACGCGCAATCCCTGATACAGATTTCTCAATTCAGGAATTACATATAAGGATAGTCCAATAAATTGTTCGATATATCGAATAATGTTACGAATTATTGTTCGATATATCGGAAGATTTTTATATTGATACTTATTTTAAAAAGATATGCTTACAAACGAACAAATAATTGAAATGCTAGACAAATGGAATTTTTGGCACAAAGCAATAAATATAGGAATAATTAGGAATCAGTATATAGGAAAACTTAAATTGTTTCTAAAAACTGATGAGATTATTGCAGTATCAGGGGTGAGAAGAGCTGGCAAATCGACAATCTTGCTTCAATTATTGGATTATCTCATATCAAAACAGAAAGTACCAAAGATTAATACATTATATATTAATTTTGAAGATGATCTGCTATATCCACATTTAAGCATTGAGCTGCTAAATCAGATATACGAAGCCTATAAAAAAATAGTTAATCCAAAGGGTAAAATATACATAGTGTTTGATGAAATACAAAAAATAAAAGGGTGGGAACATTTTATCCGAAGCCTTTACGATAGAAAAGAAAATGTCAAACTGTTTGTTACAGGATCATCCAGCGCATTATTATCTTCAGAATTTTCCTCACTTTTAACAGGAAGGCAATTGACTATGGAGATATATCCCTTGAATTTCAAGGAATATCTCACATTTAAGAATATACACATAAAGACAAAACTAGATGAAGTCCACAATAAAGATAAGATAGTGCAATTATCAAAGAAGTTCTTGAATGAAGGGGGATTTCCGAAGGTTATTCTTACTGAAGACGAATTAATAAGAAAAGAGTTGTTAACTTCATATTTTAATGATATAATTGTAAAAGACATTGTCGCAAGATATAAGATCAGAGATGTATCGAAAATCAAGAATTTAGCTTTATATTATGCAGCAAACTTCTGTGAATTTTTTTCTTTTAATTCTGTCAAGAAAGCGTTATCTGAAAAATCGGTCGAGACCATTGAAAGGTATTCATCATATCTTGAATCATCTTACCTTGTCTTTTTCAATAAGACCTTTGCATATTCGCTTAAGAAACAGATGGCAAATGAAAGGAAAGCATATTTTATTGATAATGGAATGCGCATGGCTGTTGCATTTCAGTTTAAAGATATGTGGGGGAATCTATTAGAGAATGCAATCCATCTCGAATTAAAAAAACAAGGCAAGAAAAATGTTTTTTATTATAAAGATGCAAAAGAAGTTGATTTTGTAATACAAGAAGGTCTGAAAATAGTACAGCTCATAAATTCCTGCTGGGATATCTCTGATGCCAAAACTGAAAAAAGAGAAATCATATCCTTAAAACATGCAATGGAAGAGTATGAAATGGATAGGGCATATATTGTGACTTTCAATCAGGAGAAGGTGATTAAAATTGATAATAAAACCATTAAAGTTATTCCATTCTATAAATTTTGTTTTAAAAAATAATAATCCTTGCCGCAGTTCTTTTTTTAGTTTGCAGGAGTTTAGGGAAATCTTTTATTTCCATTTTTATTGTTTATTAATGAGGCTGCCCAGACTTGAACTGGGGATCTCCCGCGATCTGAAAGTTGGAAACTTTCTTGCAGTTTCTGAAAGCTGAAAGCTTTCTTTCAACTTCAGTCAGGCGGACGTCATAGCCACTAGACCACAGCCTCAGATATATGTTAAGAACAGGTATTTGTTTTTAAATATGCCGGTCAAATTTGAATATTAGAGAGATTTAACTATTTTGTTTTTCATAACCATCAAAAAAATTTTCTCTTAGCTCATTTAATTTATTCATAATTGGGATAATAAGTCCTTTCTTATCAAGTTCTTTGAAAAGTTCTTCAATCTCATTAAATTTTGAAATCATCTTCTTACACCTTTATACCATAGACTTCTGCCCTGTCTTTAATTTCTGCTAATGTTGGAAACATATCTATTTTTTCTCCAGCTAATACTCTTTCTATTTTTTCAATGGTTGGGTGCTTTATGCGTGAAAGTTCTTTTTTGAATTTAAGATAGAATAATGCTATAAATATTATATGTCTTATCTTTCGTATTTTTGTATATTTATGAGGAGAGTTACTAAAAGATTAGCTTTTGTAATTGGTTTATTGCCCTTGGTTTTGATACCATTTGTTTGGCAGGTTTATGGTCATTTAAAAAAAGGGGTTTGATTTTAGGATATATCCTTTCATTACTCAGTATCTCCGAAAGTAATTGATTTCTAGATGATAGTATCAAAAACCGAAAGTATTATATACTATTAGATATCTATTAGATATCTTATGAAGAAAGTTAAAATAACAAAGGCGAATAAGCTAACCAT
>JAYEPB010000065.1:0-3353 GCA_034723595.1 Nanobdellota archaeon | reverse complement strand
AAGAAATAAAAAGAAGAATCAATTGGTTTAAATCATTTCAGGCAGAGGCAGGAGCAAAGGCTTTTTTTGGGTTATTCTTTTATCATTTCAACAGAAACTATCCCAACACAGGATAGTTGACTTTGCCTTAATTGAGGAAGTTTTATAAAGAATACTCTAATTCTCTATCTCAAGAGGTGGATGATTACCTCAGAGCTATTTCTGAGCGATATTAAAATGTTTAATGTTCCAGAGTCCAAAACAAAGAATAGGCATGAATCCACTTGGGATCATCATGGTAGTTATCAGTGGACTTATTTTGCTGATGAAATAAAACAAAGAATTAATTTTTTTTTGCTTCAAAGACTTCGTGGAAATAATATTGAAGTGGGTGGAGGATGGTATCTCTCATATCCTGATTCTGTTGTGGTAGATTTATCAACAGTCTGCCTTAATCATAATCCTGCAAAAGAAAAATTACAATTTGATTTAGATATTATTGGTAAAGGTAAAAAATTACCATACAAAGATAATTCATTTAATTCTGCAACTTTAATTAGTGTTTGGCAATATTTACAACATCCAAAAGCAGTTTTAGGTGAATTAGAAAGAATTCTCAAACCAGGAGCAGAAATCTATCTAATCAATGGGCAAGGTGCTGGACTACAAGAATGTGTTGTAGGACGCAGTAGAACTGAATATTTGCAAGAATTTTTTCAGGAATTGGGATATGATACATTAGTTGAACATATACCTGCTTTTAATGGCAGTGTTAGCGAATTTCAATCAGTCTGTGTTGCTATGCCAGATGTGGATTTATTTGGTGATGCACCTTCAAGAATCAAAAATAAGGCACAAAGAAAAAAACAAGACCAAGAAATTTGTCAAGACTCTTCCAAATTTATTAATGCATATGTTGATTGGGAAATGAGAAATATTACTGCACGATTAGCAAAATTATCATCTTTTCCAGTTACAAGATATTCCCAGGAATATTTGGGAAAAATTGAAGCATTTAGTCAGAAGTATCATGAACAAACTGGAGGAATTCCATTAATATTTATGGAGCACAGTTTTGAGCCTGAATTAGCAATGCTAACACAAGATTATAAATTTCTTTATGAAACAATGTTTTTAATGGGAGTTACTGAAAAAGTTGATAATTATAGTGAAACTGCAGATGAAATGTTAAAAAAATATGAACTTGGATTTACAAGATATTCTAATTATTTTAACCAACCTACAACTACAAATTTAGTGGAGTATTGCGCTGAATTTGAACCAAAACAAGAATATTATTGGAGTGGTACAAAGGGGAATGAAACTGAGTTGAGAAAATTTGCCACGTTTATTTCATCTCTAGGGCTAAACTCATTTACAAGAAAGTTACAGAAGCAAGTTTATGACAGACTTCAGCCAAATGTCCCTGATTTAGATGAACAAATTCAAAGACAAAGAGCTTTTGGGTATAAAATGGCAACCTATGAGCATAAACAAAAAAGAAATATTGATGAATTAATCGCTATCAAAAAAAGAATCGAAGAAGATGGCGTGCCAACAGTTGAAACAAGAAAATTAGATTATTTTCCAATACTGCCTGTGCTAAGACAATTTATCAAATAATTTTTTAAAAAAAGCAATTAACTTCTACTGCTTTTAGAGGTAGTTATCTCTATTGACCTATTGTAAAAGCTATCTATCATATCGAAAGGGACTATCCGCAAGATTTCCGAAATTCACGACGATAAACATATAAAAGATATAGCATCAATCTTAGTATGTTCACCCAAATCATATTAGCAATTCTTACAGGTGTAGTATTTGGCATTATCACAGGCTTAATCCCAGGCATACACATAAACCTCATAAGCCTTTTAGTGCTGACTTTCTCACCGATTCTATTGCAATATTTTTCTCCAATAATCATTGCTATATTTATCATATCAATGGCAATAACTCATACGTTTCTTGATTCTATTCCAGGAGTATATCTTGGAGCTCCTGATGAAGCAATGGCTTTGGCAGCTCTTCCAGGGCACAGGATGCTGCTGAAGGGTTATGGGCATCATGCAATCCTGCTGACGATTATAGGGAGCTTTATCTCGTTGATTATTTGTCTGATTGCATCTCCTTCATTGCTTCTTCTTGTAAAAGCAATATATCCAATAATCAAAGATTATATTGGTTATATCCTTATTGTAATAATGGCATTCATGATTCTGAAAGACAGCAAAAGAAAGTGGAATTTTCTTATCTTTATGATGAGCGGAGTGCTTGGGCTGATTGTCCTGAATCTCCCAAACATGAAAAATGCGCTTTTTCCTCTTCTTTCAGGTTTGTTTGGCTTCAGCATATTGATAATAAGCCTGATGGGAAAAAACAGCATACCTGAGCAGAAGAATGATGAAGAATTAGAAGTTGAGAAAAAGGATCTTGCAAAAGCATCTATTGGCGCATCTATTGTTGGATTTATGGCATCATTCCTGCCAGGGTTTGGAAGTTCGCAGGCAGCGATTGTGGCAACGCAGTTTTTAAAGGATATAGGAGATAAGGGATTTCTTGTTCTTGTAGGAGGAATCAATACTGTGAATATGACATTGAGCCTGATTACATTGTATGCTCTTGAAAAATCAAGAAACGGAGCAGTCATTGTGATAAGCGAGATTGTGGGAGCAATATCACTTGAGAATCTGGCTGTCCTTTTCCTTGCTGCGCTTATTGCAGGATGCAGCGCAGTATGGTTTGCTGCGTATTTTTCAAAGCTTTTCTCTGTGATGATTGTAAAAGTGAATTATATGGCAGTTGTCATTTCAATACTCTTGTTTACTGCTGCGCTTGTATTTTATTTTGATGGATTTATTGGGATAATTATATTGATTACTTCAGCTGCTGTGGGTATTTTTGCTGGGCAGCTTGGAGTTGGGAAGAATCATTGCATGGCGTGTTTGATAGTTCCGGTTATCCTGTATTTTGTTATGTGATTGCTTGGAGATAAAGGTCTTACAAAGAGATATAGCAAAGGATGGATATAGGAAGAAACTATTCTTTTTAAAAGAGGCTATCACCACATATAACTACCCTTCAGGAAATACAACCACAAAAGATTTATAAAGCAAAGTTCATTTCTTGTATCTGATTATGAATGTGCACAAGATAATTCAAGGTAAAAAATATGAATCTGAGTGAACCCCATATTCAACTGGCAAAAGAGTGTCTGGAATCTAAAGCAAGATTAAACAAACAATTTCTAGAGGCAAAATGACCTACTCCCCAATCTAAAGATTGGGGTATCTTATGCTAATCCATGGTGTATTGCTTGATTCTGGATATACTTTTCAACTGTTGCAAACTCATTATATCCTACAGTTATGGCG
>JAYEPB010000064.1:0-3357 GCA_034723595.1 Nanobdellota archaeon | reverse complement strand
AGAATTCTTTTATCCTATCTATGTAAAGATGTGTTGTCTTTATATTCGCATCTTTTGGGAAACACCTGAAATAATTTGGCCAGCTGTATCGCGAGTCAAGGAATATGACCACTCCTTTGTCTTTGGTTGACCTTATGCATCTTCCTGCATTCTGGAGGCTTTTGTTAAATGCAGGAAACAGATAGCCATAATCCCAGCCTTTGCTGAACTTAAGATCATAATAGGATATAAGCTCTTTTGTCTCAAGGTCTGGCTTCTGGAGCGGCAGTCCAACTACTATAACGCATTTAAGCAAGTCTCCTGGCAGATCAATGCCTTCACCAAAAGATCCTGAAGCTGCGCCCATAAGCACTGCTCCGCTGTTCTTGTACTTCTTGAACTTTTCAAGCATCTCCTGTTTTTCCTGTTTTGTCAGCATGGTATTTTCAAGAAATGTTGTCTTCCTGCAGCAGGTGCTGAAATACTTGTTTACGCTGTCTCTCAGATAATAACTTGGAAAAAAGATTGCAGAATTTCCTGGCACCTCATTGACAACCTCAGCGCATATCTTTGCGATTTCCTGATACTGTCTTTCGTTCCTTTCTGTATATTTTGTTGTTGTCTTTGGTATTATCAGAGACAATTTGTTCTCTACTGGAAAAGGGCTTTTGAAATCAAATTCATTTGTTCCCTCTGGGAATCCAAGGATATCCTTATACATATAAGTTGGATTTAATGTTCCGCTCATGAGGATAGTTGAGTGGCTTTTTTTGATTATATCTCCAGCAATGATTGATGGGTCAAGGCACCTGTATGAAAGGATTGCTGCGCTGCCTTTCATTGCCTTTTGCAGAGAGATTATCCTTATGAAGCCGTCGTCACTGCCGCCCCACTGTTCCAGAAAAGATGCTATCGACCCAATATAGCTCTGCTTTTGGTTTGATCTTACTGCTTCAGCAATGAAATCAAGGTCAGATATAATCTCATCATAATCAGCTTGTTTGGATATGAGCTGGATAAATGCGTCTTTTGACACAAGCTTTTCTTCACCCATCTTTAATCCTGACGATATAGAATTGATTGCATCATTTATTATCTGCAGATTGTTTATTGTCTCATTATAACCAAACTTCTTTGCTTCTTTTATAGCTCTTCTGATCATGATATTTGTAAGCCTGTTTGTCAGAAGTTCCCTGATTCTTATTGGGAGGTTATGACCTTCATCAACAATGATTACGCATTTCTCAAGCTTCAGGTTTGCTCTTGTGAAAAGATTGGTCATTATGGTGTCATTGAATATATAATAATAATCTCCAATAATCACTTTGGCTTTTTTGGCAAGCGCCATTGACATCTCATATGGGCAGAACTTCTCATCTTGACAGAACTCAACTATCTTGTCTGCATCAAGAGGTGAAAGTGCGTGAAGTTCATTTATAAGATTCTGCGCCTTTAATGTAAGCTTTTGAGATTTCTCTTTTGTGTTTGCATAGAACTCGCATTTCATATCTTCTCTAAGGGATTTGCAGAACTCAGAAAATTCATGAGAATAAAGGCTGTCAGTTCCAGGCATTGGGCACATCCATTTCTTGCCTATTAAGTCAACGCATCCGAATTGGATATCATATTTATCTCTGATTGCCTTAAGAGTATCTATGATAATCTTATGCTGAGTGTGCCTGGAAGTGAGGAAAAATATTGTGAGATCATTTTCAATCGCATTGGCAAGGGCAGGAGCGATTGTTGCCGCAGTCTTGCCAAGTCCTGTAGGCGCATGCACAACTATGTGTTTGCTTTGTTTTATTGCATGATCAACAGCCTGGGTAAGATCAACTTGTATAACCCTTATTTTATCGTGCGGGAACAATATTCTTTTTAACTCATCTTCTGAATTCATGATTGAATGGAAACAAAAGCACTTTATAAGGTTTATGGATGGTTGTCCAGTGGTAAGTGTTATTTTTTCCGGATGTTTGTATATTTTCCGAAATGACAACCTTTAAATAGTTTTTATAAAATCTATATTGAATAAGTGATTCAAAAGGGGGTTTATTTAATGCAAGAAAAAGAAAAAATTTTCAATGTATTCTTCAGGGCAAAGCCGACGCTTATGCTGGTAGAACTTTTAAACTCATCAACAAACTTTTATGCATCTGCTCTTGCAAAGGAAGTTGATTGCACATATTCGCATGTGGTCAAGATTCTTCAGCAGATGGAAACACATAATTTGATAAAAGTCGAAAAACAAGGCAGGCTTAAGCTTCTGACTCTTACAAAGAAAGGAGAAGAAATTGCAAGACATATGGATAAATTGACTGTTCTTCTTTGATTGATTCTCTTTTTTTGTAAAATTTCAATTATATTTTCCTATATTCTCTTGCTGTAATTCCATAATCATTTTTTAAGATTTTTTCTTCAAGATCATCAATGGCATATTCTACAGTACAGTCTTTATACCAATCTTTACTTAGCAAAGGAAATTCTATATTATTTGATTTCAATAAAGGAATTACTTTATTAAGATTCTTGCCTGTCCAGATATTAACTGTCTTTTTTCTGGAATATTCCTGTAATTCTTCTGCTAAATCTGTATTTAATTTCCCATTAATAATTAATGTTCCTTCTATATCACAAAAAACTCCTTCAAAATATTGCGGATCTATCTTAGTTTTTGGGTTATAACTCTTGAGCATTGTTTCAATTTCTTCATCATTTCCATCCCATTCAAATGCAGTTCTTGCTTCTTTAAGTACTCTTTCTTTTTGAGAATATAAATCATGTTTAAATTGAGATAGAAGATCTTTTTCATATTCTATTTCACTAACAGCTGCTAAAGCAGAGTTTTTGAATTTAGGCCTGTTATAATTTTCTACAATATCTTCAATAAGCCCAGGCATTTTCTGATATTTTATATTTGGAGAACTCATAACTTTTTTAAATTTATTATCAAGCCAAAGCCCCTGGATAGATTCAAAGCCATAAACAATTATTTTATTGTCTGGGTTTTTAGTTATTAATTCTTCAGCTATTGCTAAACCCTCTTTATATTCAAATTGATCTTTGACCTTTTGGTGTAAACAGATGTAAATTGCATCTGGTGTTGATTTCCCAAATGCTCTGTGCATTGATTTTTCCATTTCTTCTGTACCAAATACTTGCATTTTTCTCCTCCTATCTTTAATCTTTTTTGATTGGTTGTTGTTATTAATGGATAAGAACTAAGAGATGTATTTAAATCTTTAGGTATAGTCACTTATCTTTACCCATAAGTTTTTTTAAATTGCATCTTATTGATTTGAATTTTCCAGCTTTGCACTTCTGCCCCTAATTCTTTTATTATGTTTTTGACTTGTTTTACATGTTTCGATGCTAACACAA
>JAYEPB010000063.1:0-13674 GCA_034723595.1 Nanobdellota archaeon | reverse complement strand
CATAGGAAGTAACACTATTTCTGCAAAAAACAATATATAGAGATTTATTGAGTGATGATGAAGAAGAAAATATTGAAGATTATTCCAGTGAGAGACATTATACTAATCCCTTAACTTAATGACATTGGGGGGCTTCCCCCCGCGACGAGCAGGATGTCAAGATGGAAGAAGTTTTGACTGATGATGCTGGTGCTCTTTGGAGGGCAGACTTTTTACTTACACAATCATAAACATTTTTATACTTCTACTACTTCTTATCCTATTATGGGCAATCAGAACATAACACTCATAGGCATGGCAGGTGTAGGTAAAAGCACAATAGGCAAAAGACTGGCAAAAGCCCTGGACATGGAGGTCATAGACACTGATAATCTTATAGAGAAAAAAGAGAAGAGGATAATTCCTGATATTATCAAACATGATGGAGAAGATGCATTCAAGAGCATAGAAAAAGACTACATAATCAGCCTTAACATCAAAAACAGTATAATCTCAACAGGAGGCAGTGTTATTTATGATATTGAGGTGATGAATCATCTTAAAAGCATATCAATAATAATCTATCTTCATGCTGGGTTTGATTCTATCCATAAACGCATAGGAAGCAAGAATACAAGAAGATTAGTGACCAATGGAACTAATAGCCTGGAAGAGCTGTATAATTCAAGGCTGCCTTTATATAATAAGTATGCTGATATAATAATAGATACTGAGAAAGATCCTAAAGAGACTGTTGATGATATAATCCAAAAGATAAAGGAATGATAATAATGCACAAACTAGAACCTATGCCAAATGCTGCTGATATTGAATTTAAGGAGAAGTTTATCGAGCATTACAGCAAATTGACTGATTTTGAGATATTTAAAAAATACTGCCTGTCTTTCTTAAGGCGTTCTATCAGAGTAAATACGCTTAAGATCACTATTCCAAAACTTGTAAAGCGCATAGAGACTGACTGGAATCTCATGCAGATTCCATGGTGCAAACAAGGCTTCTGGGTAGATCATAAAGGAATAGGTGAGGAGAAAAGGCGCGATATCGGCAACCTCACAGAGCATGCACTAGGATATTTCTATGTTCAGGAAGCTGCTTCAATGATCCCTCCAGTTGTTCTTGATCCAAACCCAGGAGAGATTGTGCTTGACATGTGTGCATCTCCTGGTTCTAAAGCATCGCAGATTGCGCAATATATGCAGAATAAAGGATTGATTGTAGCAAACGATTACAAGGGAATACGGCTTGCTCCATTAGGCATAAACCTACAGAGGATGGGAATAACAAACTGCATAATAACTCTTATGGAGGGGAGACGCTTCAAAGGACATCAGTTTGATAAAATTCTTTTGGATGCCCCTTGCTCAGGAACTGGTACAATCAGAAAATCAATAAAGACTCTGAGGATGTGGAATCCTCTGACAATCGGAAAAATAGCAGGCCAGCAAAAGCAGCTAATTAATGCAGCATTTGAAAACCTCAGGCCAGGAGGTACTATGGTTTATTCTACATGCTCACTTGAGCCTATTGAAGACGAAAATGTCGTGACTCACCTGCTTGACACTAATTCTGATGCAAGGCTTGAAGATTTTGAGCTTCCACTGAAAAGAGGCTTTGTATGCGATGAATTTAATGGAATGAGCTTCCACAGGGACATACAGAAATGTCTTAAACTCTGGCCTCAGGACAATGATACTGAAGGTTTTTTTGTCGCTAAAATCAGAAAATCTATTTGAACTTGGTATTGATTATAATTAAGCAACAACTTATTTCTTTATATAGATAAGATTTCAGTTATCAATACTTATTCTTTAAAAAAGTTATGATTCTCCTATTTTTATCTTGCCTTAAAACAGATTCTGCGCCATGTCAAAAAATGGTGGGGCATATTGCGCATAATTCTCAGTGACTTTTAAAAGAGAATAGCTGCCCTCAATATGGCATATATCTATCTTAGATTTAGTGCTGTTGTCAAGATTTGAACATCTGTCTGGTTCATATTTTTCTATAATATTTTCTATATATTTTTTCATCTTATTTTCTTATTTTTTTCCTTTTTTACTTAGCAAATTTCTTCAGCAAATCCATAACTTTCTTTCCATCAACTTTGCCGCGATGTCTTGCCATGATCTTCCCCATTAATGCGCCAATGGGTGAATCCTTGTTGTCTGCAACAACCTGCCTGACTTCTTTTTCAAGCTCATCATCGCTTAATCCTTTGTGTTTATTGATGTCAAATGTCCCCTTATATTTTTCAATAATCACTTTATTTATTATATCTGAGTCTTTTTGTATGTCACCCTTGTCAATAAGTGATGTAACTTCTATTAAAATATTTGCAGTATTTGCATTTAAAGGGATATCAATCTTAGACTTTCTTCTGATTTCTTTGATTGGAGAAACAAAAATATTCTCAGCAATAAATGCTGGTTTTAAATTTTTTGAATTTTTAACAGCGGTTTCATATTCCTTTGCAAAAGGAGATCCTGCTGTTATTGTTGCTAGATCTGAACTCAAGTGATACTTTTTAATATATCTTTCTCTTCTTACTTCAATAAGTTCAGATATCTCAATATCATCTTTGCATATTTTCACTGGAATGACATCAGTTTCTGGATACATCCTTGATGCCCCTGGCATTGGTCTTAAAAATGTGGTTGAAAAGTCAGGTTCAGCCTTTCTCACACCTGAATCAATCTTTTTCCCATTTTTTATAAGCCTGAGCTGGCGTTCAACCTCTTTTTCTATTACCTTTGGAATTGACTTTAGGTTTTGGAAGCCCTTGATCTCTGTCCTTGCACCTTTTTTTATCGAGACATTGACATCCTGCCTGATTGTGCCTATCCCTCTCTTAACTTTATTCGTGCTTCTTAGAATCATGCCAAGTTTTTCTGCTGCTTCTTTTGCATGTTCTGGGTCGATTATGTCTGGCTCTGTCGCAAGCTCAATCAAGGGTATTCCCAGCCTGTCAAGCCTGTATTTAGTATATTTATCAGTTGCCTCAAGCTTTTTTGCTGCTTCTTCTTCAAGGCATATCGCAGGAATCCTTACCCTGCCTTTTGATGTATCTATATAGCCATTCTGAGCTACAAGCGCTGTCCTCTGGAATCCTGAAACATTAGAGCCGTCTATGACTGTTTTCCTCATCACCTGAATCTCATCCACAATGCTGGCATTAAGATGCTTTGCAACCTCAAGAACAATCTTAAGAGCATCCATGTTCATAGGATGCGGAGGTTCTTCATCCATCTCGATAAGACAGCAGCTTGTGGAGCATGCTTCATAAGCATAATACTTGCCTTTAAGAACCTCATGGATAGCAGCTGCATCTATTTCTCCAGTTTCGCCAGGAACAGGTCTCAGCTTTCTTGTAAATTTTATATCTGGATGCGTATCATGAACAATTGATAGACATTTGCAGAATAACTTATGCGTGTCCAGCTGCTGGTGTATTTCAATCCCGCATTTGAACCCCAGCTTTTTATAATCAATTTTCTCTGCCATAATATGAAAAAAACAGAAGAGATATTTATATGTTTGTAAAATTTGTACGTATAAAGTCAACTTCTAATTATTAATTTAATTCTTATTACTTAAACCTATATTCTATAGTACCTAAATATTAATATATATCTAATATATATTAATAAATATGCGAAAAATAAATACTATAATTACAAATAAAATAGAGATAAAAAACATTAAAGGGTATTTTGAACATAAGGTTACCAAATTTGGCACAGGTGCTAAGATAGATTGTCCAAAAGAATATCTTGATTGTGAGGTTGTTGTGATTGTCAGAAAGAAAAACTCTTAGGGAATTGTCTAAAAATGAATTAATTGATCTATTTTTTGAAGAGCGTAAAGTTCGAGAAAAATTAGAATCTCGTCTTAATAAAATTGAACATTATCTTAACTCATTTGATAATCCTCATACTCCTTCTTCGAAACAGCATAAGAATAATACTAAAAAGAAAGATGACGAAGATGAAAATAATTCTGAAGATAATAAACCTAAAAAACCCAGATTTCCGGGTAAACCAAAAGGAAGTAAGGGTGGTGGAATTAAGCTTCCAAAACCTGACGAAGAAGTTGAACATAAACTTGATGTTTCTCCAGTTAATAGAGTTCCTCTTGGTGAACCAGTAGGACATAGAATTCAAACAGTAATTGATTTTCCAGATAAACCAATTATTACCACTAGACATATTATTTATCAATATCTTGATCCAACAACTGGAAAAATTATTGAACCTGAGGTTGATTTACCTAAGGGAATTTATGGTAAAAATCTTCAAGCTATAATAATTATGTTAAAAAATATGTGTAATTCAAAAATTGAAATTGCAAAATTTATCAGAGACCTTGGTGCACCAACATTTTGTCATACAACTATTCAAAATATTTCAACTATGTTTATTTTAGGGTTAACTCCATTACGAAATAACATTCTTAAAGAATTAAAACAAGAAGAATTTCTTCATTCTGATGAAACTGGTTTTAGATTAGATGGAATTAATCGATATGTTTGGGGATTATTCTCAAAAACAAAAGCTATCTTTAAAGCAGGGGTTACGAGAGGAGCATATAATTTTAAAAAATTAATTGGAAATATCCAAATTATAGTTGTTGTTGATGGATATAAAGGATATTGGTATTTAGATGTAATTCAACGATGTTGGGCACATCTTTTAAGAGATTTTAAGAGTTATGCAGAAAATAATGAAGAAATAAAAGTCCAATATAAACGAATAAAAATATTATATGAAGATCTGAAAAAATTAAATATTGGTCCACCAGCTTCTAAAAAAGATATTGAAAAAGTGAAATGGATATTTAATGATATAATTGTATGTCTTAAACCTATAAATTGTGCTAATAAATTAATTACTTTATTAAAAAATGGTGGTAATGATTGGTTTACAGCTCTTAATTACGAAAATATGCCATTAGATAATAATTTAGCTGAAAGAGAATTAAGGCGTGTTGTATTGCTTCGAAAGACAATAGGGTGTATTAGAACATGGAAAGGTAAAAGATGGATTGAAATTGTTATGTCTGTTTTACAGACTTGGAAACTTCAAGGGTTGAATATTTTTCAGAATTTAAAAAAATATGCATGTTGACTTTATACG
Source organism: Nanobdellota archaeon (assembly GCA_034723595.1). Classification (GTDB taxonomy): domain Archaea; phylum Nanobdellota; class Nanobdellia; order Woesearchaeales; family JAGLGH01; genus JAGLGH01. The sequence continues at coordinate 8,542 of JAYEPB010000063.1, read as the reverse complement.
TACGTAAAAAAATTATTTATTCTGAAATCGTTCTTCAAACCATTCCAGGTCTTTCCATTTAAATATATATTGGCTGTTGTTTTTTTCTTGAAATATCTTTTTAAATAATTCATCACGATTATTTTTCCTTTTTGGTCGTTCTTCTATATATTTATTTTCACATCGAGCAGTTCTGTCAATATCTTTTATAGCTGTTTTTGAGAAGGTTGAAGCAAATCTTGAATCATAGAATCTTTCTGTAATATCTTTTCCTAAATAACAGTCAAATGATTGTTTTGTTATAAAATATTTTTTCTTATTTTGATTATTATTGTATCTGAATTCTATCTTGTCTATCATTCCTTCTTTGGTCAGATTGTAGATTATGTGGTAATCCACAATATTTAATCTTGCAGTAATCTCTTCAATTGTATATACATCAGAATCTTTATCATAAAATTGTTTGATTAATCCTTTTCTTGCTTTTGAATAGAATTTTATTGCGTCTTTTATCTCGCTTAGATTATGCATAAAATCTGGATTATCTATGATTTCGTCATTGTTTATTTTATTCTCTTCTAATGCTGAAATTATTTTTGTTCTATCATACCATTTTGCATTTGCAAGATTGTTTGAACTATTGAATACATATGCTTCCTTAATTAACAAAGGGGTGATCTTTTGATATCTTTTCAATCCCTTTATTTGAGAGTCAGAAATGAGGATTTTATGTCCTTGCTTAGTTGCTTCAATAAAACCTTTTTTAACATATCTTCTAACTGTTCTTACATGGATATTTAATTCGTTTGCAGCTTCTTCTGTTGTCATTAGATCTTCTAACATAATCTAACGAGAACCCTCTTTGGTTTAAAAAACTAGTGAATTAAAGCCAAACAAAATTGTCAGTAATACAATCAAATTAATAGACAAAAAATCTAAGTGTGCAGGAATACCAATAAAATTTTTTGGATATGGCTTATATAATAATAATGGATTTAAGAAACTTTTAAGAGATTTTGCCCAATGAAAGAAAAAATAATAAAAATGCAAGAATTGAGGATTTGTTTACATTAAATGGGGGACTAAATGAGGGGCAGTTAAGTATGTATCTTCTTAAGACTCTTGGACCTGAAAAAGATTATTTGGATTTTGAAATCCCATTATGCAAATCTTTATATACTTAGGTGTTTTATCATAATAACATAAGTCTTACTGGGGTGTAATAAATTACATTTATTACCTTTCCGTGAACTTATATCCCTCAATGGCAAAACCACAACATATTAATATGAGTGGTTTTTAATCATAGGTTAATAACAAATAATTTAAAAAAAAGAGGGGGTTTAATTATGATTGTAAAAGAAGAATTTTTGAGCAAACTAAGGCGGTATTTTTCGTTGAATCTTTATGAGGTAAAGATATGGGCAGCTCTTCTTTCAAGAGGAGTATCAACAGCAGGGGAGCTTAGTGATATTGCAAATGTACCGCGATCACGAAGCTATGATGTTCTGGAATCTCTTGAGAAAAAAGGATTTATTGTGATGAAGCTTGGCAAGCCAATAAAGTATATTGCAGTAAGCCCTAATGAAGTTGTAGAAAGAGTAAAGAAAAATATGCGTGCAGAAGCAGAAGGCAAAGTCAAGAGGCTTGATAATCTAAAGAACACAGAGGTTCTTGGGGAACTCAATACACTCCATACTCAGGGTGTAGAGCTTGTTGAGCCAACAGATCTTTCTGGCAGCTTGAGAGGCAGGCATAATCTTTATAACCATCTTGAGCTTACAATAAAGAATGCAGAAGAGTCAGTTTTTATCATGACTACCTCAGAAGGTCTGATGAGAAAAGTTGAAGGCATGAAGCAGACATTTGAAGAGATTAAGAAACGAGGAGTGAAGATAAGGATTGCAGCGCCTATCACAAAAGAATCCATGGCTACAGCAAAAGATATTTCAAGTGTAGCTGAAGTGAGGCATACTGATGCAAGAGCAAGATTCTGTATTGTTGACGGAAAGGAGCTGATTTTTATGGTGCTTGATGATCAGGAAGTGCATCCAACTTATGATATAGGCATCTGGGTGAATACACCTTTCTTTGCAAGTGCGGTCCAGTCTTTATTTGACCTTTCATGGAAATCTATGAAGCCTTTAACACTCAAGACAAAAAATTAATTCTTTTTCTTTTATTTTTCATCTTTTTTCTTAAACATATAAACTTGTAATATTTACGATACATTTTTAATATAATAATCATTCTATTCATGTTATGCAAATTAAAGCAAAGATAGTAAATGCGTTTACAGATAATTCAAAAGGTGGGAATCCTGCAGGAGTAATAACTGATGCAGATAATCTGACAGATGAACAGATATTAAAAATTTCATCAAAATTAGGATTTTCTGAGTCTGCTTTTGTTCAAAATTCAGAGAATGCAGATTTTAAAATCAGATTTTTTTCTCCAATACACGAAGTAGATTTATGCGGACATGCTACTATTGCAACATTTTATTCATTAATGGAATCTGGACAAATTAATTTTGGATCTTTAGAAAAGAAGATTGTAACTCAGGAAACAAAATCAGGAATTCTTCCTGTTGAATGCAATAGGGATGGGTTAATTGTAATGACTCAAAAGAAATCTAAATTTTATCAAATTGAAAATGATCGAGATTTAATATCTCATTTATTAAATATAAAAACAGATGATCTAATGGAATATCCAATACAATCAGTGTCGACAGGAACATCAAAATTAATAATTCCAATTAAATCGCTGGATATTCTTTACAGAATAAAACCCAATTTAGAGGGGATAAAAGAATATTGCAAAAAAACTGGCACTAAAGGTTTTTATCCATTTACATTTGAAACAAAAGAAAATTCAGATTTCCATGCCAGACAATTTAATCCATTGGCAGGAATTAATGAAGATCCAATTACTGGAGTTGCAGCAGGAGCTTTAGGAGCATATATTGTCCAACATAAATTATCAGATAAAAATCAATTTGTTGTAGAACAGGGATATATTATGAATAAACCTGGAAAAATATATGTTCAAATTTCTGATGAAGTTAAAGTTGGAGGATATGCATTTACAGTTGAGGAAAAATTCTTAAGCATTGTCTAGCGAAGTTTATTCTAAGGGATATGAAGTGGCTATGGAAAATCTGGTGCAGGGATATGCCTCTGATTTTAGATAAAGTGATTGTTTAAAATCTGCTTTTTCCACTGGTGTGTCCATTAGTGGTTTAGATTCCATATGAATATATGCTTACCAAGAATTGGAAAAAGCAGATTTTAAATACTTAACTATTTTTATACGAAATTATGAAAGTTTCACTAATTCAAATGGATTCAAGAGAGGATATAGAAGCAAATTTTTCTAAAGCGATGAATTATTTAGAAAAATCTCTTACTGATAAACCAGATATAATCTGTTTATCTGAACGTTTTTTATATTGGGGTGAAGATTGTTTAAAAAATGCAGAAAATCTAAATTATGATAGGATTGGTGCTTTTAGGGAATTCGCTAAGGAAAACAAAGTAAATATTATATTGGGAAGTGTTGCATTAAAATCAGAAAAGAATGATAAATTAACAAATACGTCTTTTGTGATTAATAGAAAAGGAGAAATTGTTTTTAGATATGATAAAATCTATATGTTTAATGTTGAAAAAAAAGATATCTTTGTAAGAGAGTCTGATTCAACAAATCCAGGTAAAGAATTAGGATTTTTTAGTCTAGAGGGCATTAAGATAGGATTAGGGATATGTTATGATTTAAGATATCCTGAATATTTTCAGGCTCTTGTTAAAAAAGGAGCAGAGATAATCTTTTTGCCGTCTAGTTTTAGAAAAAGAACTGGAAAAATTGCATGGAATATTTTAACAAGAGCAAGAGCAATTGAAAATCAGGTTTATTTTTGTGCTTGCAATCAGACTGGTGAATCAGGAGTTAAAGAGAGATGCGGGAATAGCATGATTATTTCTTATGATGGAAGCATAGTAAAAAAGATAGAATCAGAAGAGGGAATCATTTGCGAGGATTTAGATTTAGAATCATTAAGAGAACATAGGAAGGAATTTCCTGTGTTAAAGCAGATAAGGAAATTTTAAAAATCAAACCAGATTTCCTCAACATTTATATATAATACTTTTATTCTCATCTTGTATGGCTGCGAAAAGCACAAAGAAAAATCCATTTGCAAAGTCTGCAAAAAAATTGAAGATAGCTGATTTTGAAACCAAAAGGAAGAAATCCACAACAAAGGAACGGATTGTTGAACTAGAGAAAGAGCTTTCTACTACAAAGTATAACAAGAGGACGCAGGCATCTATTGGCTTGCTTAAGGCAAAGATTGCTGCGCTCAGGGATAAGGAGATCAAGAAGTCATCAGGCGGCGGAAAGCAGGAAGGGTATTCAGTAAGAAAGACTGGAGATGGCACTGTGATCATTGTGGGTTTTCCTTCTGTTGGGAAAAGCACATTGCTGAATAAGATTACAAATGCGCAGTCAGAGGTTGGCAGTTATGCATTCACAACACTTACTGTTGTGCCAGGATTGCTTGAGTATAAGCATGCAAGCATCCAGGTGCTTGATGTGCCCGGCATAGTCGCTGGAGCTGCTGCGGGAACTGGCAGGGGTAAAGAAGTGCTTTCATGCGCAATGAGCGCAGACATGGTCATGATTCTTGTGGATGTGTTTTATCCAGAGCATCTTAAGATACTTCAAAAGGAAGTATATGATACAAATATCAGGCTTAATCAGGAAAAGCCTGATGTCAAAATTATCAAGACAGCAAAAGGAGGAATAAATATAGGCGCAACAGTTAAGCTTACAAAAATTGATTATGATACTGTAGAGAAAGTTCTGCGTGAGTTCAGAATTGTGAATGCAGATATTGTTATAAGAACCAATATTGATGTTGATCAGCTTATCGACTGCATTGAAGGCAATAAGAAGTATATTCCAGGGATAGTGATTATGAATAAGGTAGATCTTTGCTCTAAATTTGAACTTGAGAATGTCAAAAAAGAAATTCATCCTGAGGTCTGTATCTCAGCAGAAACAGGATATAATATGGATCGGCTGAAAGATAAAATATTTGATACTATGAATTTTATCAGAGTCTATTGCAAGGAGGCAAGAAAAAAAGCAGACCTTGAAGAGCCGCTTATTATGATAAGGAATGCGACACTTAGAGATATGTGCCTAAAGCTGCACAAGGATTTTGTCGAGAAGTTCAAGTTTGCGCGGATTTGGGGCAAGAGTGCTAAATTTGATGGGCAGGTACTCAGGAAGCTGGGTCATGTTATTGAAGATGGGGATATAGTTGAGCTTCATATGCGGTAGAGGGAATTGAAGTATTATGAAAAGATTCCGGAAGTTTTTTTAAAAAAGTATTTGAAAAGTTTGCGAACGCAAACTTTTTACTGGCTATGAAACCTGTCAACCTCTTTCTTCAGCCAATCGGGCCAATAAAATTCTGCAATTGGGTAACTTGCATCCAATGCCTGAAAAGAACCTTTACCAGCAATCTTCATGATTCTTTCCTGCAAATTGTATTTTACTTCATCTACCTGTATCAGTTTTGCAATAACTTTATTGATCTCTTCGACGCTCTTATCATAAGGATTATCACCTTTAAATGCCCGCTGCACTGCAAGTTCTTCAAGGCATTCAATCCCTCTGTGCCATTCTTTAAAAGATGGAAATTTCATTGGTCCATAAGATACCCAGAACTCAATCTTTTTGATGCCAGCATTCCGCACAGCCCAGACACTTCCACCTTCACAAACAGTCCCTTTAACAATGCTATCATCTCCCATTGCAATATTTTTGCCTAACAATAATGAATCAATAGCGCCAAATTTTAGGCATGTTTCTGCAGACCTTATTTTTCTTTCCCCTTCCTGAAATGTTCTGATTGCCTGAGGCAGCTTAATTAATGCAGGATATAATAGTTTCCCCAGACTTTCTGCTATGCCTGTTGTAACTCCCCATCCTGATTCTGGATTTGGTATGACAATGTCTGCATTTGAATCTTTGTAATAATCAACTAATTCATAGCCTAATTGCTTCCTGATCTTAAATATTTCCTTGCCTCTGAACAATGAAGCTACATTGCCAAAATACACTCCCTGAAATATGTCTGGCATCATTGGTTCTGTTCTTAATCTTGTGGTTTCAATTCCATCTTGAGAACAAATTGTCATTTCTGCGCCATTGTAATCCCTTTCAATAAAGCCCCCAAGCCTTCTATGCGAGCAGGATTCTGAACTAACAACAAAAGCGTCATCAATTGAGCCATAGCAGAAAGGCTCAAATGCCCGGCTGTCATTTAAAGCCACCATATAAGTCTGGCTGCTGTTATGAATCAACGCAGTCAAGGAAAAAGTTGCCCTGCCATGCAGCTTATCAACAAGTTTTTTCCCTGCTTCATGGCTTATTCCCTCTTCTGTTAGGTATTTGTGCAATAAAGCACCAATAATCTCTGTCTTATTGCCTGTATCAAATTTATATTCTTCTTTAAGCTCTGATTTTAAATCATTATCCCTGACAAGATACCCATCCATTGTTAAAACAACTTTATACTTTGAATTATTTTTTGGTCTGATCTCAATCGGTTCAATATTAATTTTTTCAGGTATTTTTTTCTTTGTATCTCCCATATTGCCAATAGCTGCGACAGGCTCTAAATCCTGGAAGGTTTTTATTACATCATAAGTCATGACTTCTGCAATCCTTCCTAATCCCTTATAGATATAGATGTCTTTTCCATTGCCTATAGCCATTCCTGTGCAGGCTTTGCCTCTATGCTGGCATGCGCCTGTCGCAAGAAATGTCTTATTGACCAGCTCCTTGTTCCCTGGGTTGTAAATCCCAACTATTCCATCCATCTTTCAATACCTCTTATTGTGTTTTTGATTGTATATGAATTATAAAAATTCTCTAACTATTTAAAATAGTGGTAGATTACTGTTTACTTTAAAAATAATTCTGCATTAATTTTCCTGTTGAAATTTATAAAATTCTTCTTTTGAAAATATTTTTGTCGAAATAGATAATAAGCTACCATCACTATGATTTGCTAAGAACAACCTTGAGTTATGGAATTTTCTCATACCACCTCCCTGATGTTCATAATCATGCCCATTATCTTCTTGAAGACTTAATATTCTTGATTGATAATCAAAGCCATTACCTTCGTCTCCTATGAGAATTACACTTCCATAAAGACCATAATTAAATTTTACCTCAATCCTTTTTCCTGAAACTGCTTGATTGCCCCACATTGCAGCATTAATAAATGCATCCTGGAAAACATCTAAAATCCCCTGAGTATTCTTGCCCCAGACATAATATCGTTTAAATTCAATATAATCTTCTAAAATTAATTCAATTGCTCTACTTATTTGTCCAACACTTTTTCTATTATCCTCTCTCAATCTAATAATCTCATCGCAGAATTCTGGTGTCTGCACATAAGTGTGTTCTTCTGTATTTGAATAAATTATTCTTCTATCTTTCTCTAATTCTACAAGGTTTTCTAAAACAAATACCATCTTTAATGGAGAATGAATTGGTTTTATAAATTTTAGCATAAATCAATCTTTTCAATCCTTTTTTTATGCCTTTCTCCTTCAGAAAAAGGTGTGCTGAGCCACTTCTCAGTTATTTCTGTCGCAAGCTTGTGATCTAAAGAGCGCTGACCCATGCAGAGAATATTTGCATCATTATGTTCTCTTGCCATCTCTGCAGTGAATATATCATAGCATTCTGCAGCCCTTACATTGCTATATCTGTTTGCAGTCATGCTCATGCCTAGTCCAGTTCCGCAGATAAGTATGCCTTTGCTGTATTTGCCTTCAGAGATCGGTGCTGCGACTTTTTTTGCATAATCTGGATAATCACAAGATTCAGTTGAATATGTGCCTACATCAAAATAAGCCAGATGTTTTTCATTAAGATATGCCTTGAGCTTGTTCTTTAATTCAAATCCGCCATGGTCGCACCCTATAAGGATGGTGTCTTTCATCTGCTTTATTGCATTATCAGGATCTGCCAGCGAAAATATACCTGAACCGCTAACTAAAATATCTGCGCCTGCGTTTATTGGCTTGTATGCATTATCAATCTTGATGCCTCCGTCAACCTCAATCATTGCAGAATATCCTTTAGTTCTTATGATGTCTTTTAAGCTGATTATCTTATCAGTTATCTTTTCTATGTATCCCTGGCCGCATCTTCCTGGCACTACAGACATCAGAAGGATCATATCGACATCTTCAATAATATTTTCAATATTGCTTAGTTCAGTATCTGGATTCAATGCGATTCCTGCTTTGATGTTGTCATATTTTTTGATAGAATTGATCAGCTCTTTTGGGTTGCTGCATGCTTCAGAATGAAAAGTGATTATGTCTGCTCCTGCTTTTGCAAAATCATCAATATAATTCTCTGGGTTATTAACCATGAGGTGGACGTCCAAGGGAATGTCTGTAATCCAATGTATTCTTGATGTGAGGCTGGGATATAAGAATAATGTTTTCTCTTTGACAAACTT
>JAYEPB010000062.1:0-13967 GCA_034723595.1 Nanobdellota archaeon | reverse complement strand
TCAGATTGCTGCAAAGACTTATAAAAAATCAAAACAATAAATGAAGAGAACAGCAGCAGTCCTGCACCTGATATGAAGAACAACTTAAATGATATCTGGATAAGAATCCCTGATATGACCAGCCCTATTGCTGATCCGATATTTGAAAAAAAGAAGAGTATGCCTGTTCCTATATTGGAATTATCTTTTTCTATTGAGACTAGATTTGCGAAGATAGCAGGTCTGACAAATGCTGTCCCTAAGGAGAAAAGCAGGCTGAAAAATAGGATAGTGTATAAATTTAATGCAAGGCTTGAAAATAAAAAATATGAACCAGCGCATAATATTAATCCTATTGTCAAAAATATGTTTCGTAGGGATTCTTTCTCAAGATAACCGCTAAAGAGCTCAAAGAGAAACATGAAAAAGAAGAAAGAGCTGCCAACCAGACCAATACTCCACAAAATATTTCAAAATAAAATAAACAACAAGAAAACAACCCTTTAACCCGAATATCCTCCGACCTTCTCGGAAATCATATCACTTGCCACTTGCCAACCCACCATAAGCTATTTATTCTCTAATTTCTTCCTTGATGAAAACATAAACTGGAGGGATATTATGGATAAAATAAATTCAAATAATGCGTTAGTTGTATTTCAGGGGAAGGACATCAGAAGGGAATGGCATAACGAACAATGGTATTTTTCTGTAGTTGATATTGTAGGGGTCTTGACAGAGAGTTCAAACCCTGCAACCTATTGGAAGGTTCTTAAACATAGAGAATCGCAACTCGTTACAATATGTAACGCTTTGAAATTGCCGGCTCCAGATGGAAAACTTAGGCTCACAGACTGCGCGAATACTGAATCAATGTTCAGAATCGTACAATCCATTCCATCCCCTAGAGCAGAACCCTTCAAGCAATGGTTGGCAAGAGTGGGATATGAACGAGTGCAGGAAATCGAAAACCCAGAGCTTGCCCAAAAGCGCATGAAAGAATTATACAGGCAGAAAGGCTATTCTGATGAATGGATTGAAAAAAGAGTAAGAGGAATTGCAGTCCGCCAGGAATTAACAGGAGAATGGAAAAAGAGAGGGGTTGATCAGAGCAAAGAATTCTCAATCCTTACAAACGAGATATCAAAAGCAACATTTGGCAAAACTGTAGGAGAATACAAGGATTTTAAGGCCTTAAAGAGAGAAAATCTAAGGAATCACATGAATGATTTGGAGTTAATCTTTTCTATGCTTGGAGAAGCATCTACAACAGAAATCGCCAGAAGCAAAGACGCTCAGGGCTTCAAAGAAAACACGCAGGCAGCAAAAAAGGGTGGAACCATTGCAGGAGATGCAAGGCAGAATCTAGAAAAGGAATCTGGGAAAAAAAATTACAACCTCTGAGAATTACCTGACAACTCCTGAAAAAGTCAAAAGGCTGGTAACTAAAAAAAAATAAGAAAATAACTCAAATAATTAGAATATATCACTTTTCTTGAAAAATATGAATTATGTAGGGAAGGCTATTTCAAAAATCAATCAGATTGCTGCAAAGACTTATAAAAAATCAAAACAATAAATGAAGAGAACAGCAGCAGTCCTGCACCTGATATGAAGAACAACTTAAATGATATCTGGATAAGAATCCCTGATATGACCAGCCCTATTGCTGATCCGATATTTGAAAAAAAGAAGAGTATGCCTGTTCCTATATTGGAATTATCTTTTTCTATTGAGACTAGATTTGCGAAGATAGCAGGTCTGACAAATGCTGTCCCTAAGGAGAAAAGCAGGCTGAAAAATAGGATAGTGTATAAATTTAATGCAAGGCTTGAAAATAAAAAATATGAACCAGCGCATAATATTAATCCTATTGTCAAAAATATGTTTCGTAGGGATTCTTTCTCAAGATAACCGCTAAAGAGCTCAAAGAGAAACATGAAAAAGAAGAAAGAGCTGCCAACCAGACCTATATACAGGTTGTTGAAATGAATGGATTTCAGATATAATGTTACCACCATAAATTTAGAAGAATTGACTATTGCAAAAAGTAAAAAAACTGAGGAAAGTATGATGAGGGATTTATTATGGAATAATTCCCTGAAGACCAATGAGAAATGGATATTATGATTAAATTTGTGTTTGGAAAACTTTAGCATCTTAAGGCTGTACAATGCTATGAAAAATAATATTATAGAAGCAATTATAAATATCATGTTTATGCCATAATATGCAGCAACAGCTCCTGCCGCAAGAGGTCCAAGAAGGCATCCTATATTTGACAAAGCCTCATTTAACGAGACGTTTATGCCTGTTTCATATGCTTTTTTAGATTCTAATATAGAATATCTTGATACATACCTGAGTGAGGTTATAACTCCGTCATATATCCTGACAAGGAATATGGATGCCAGACCCGTGATGTTCAAATAAAAGAGCGGCAGCAGAATATATCCAAAATATGAGCTGACGAGAATCTTTATCTTATCTATTTTTTCCTCAACATAACCGACAAAAAGGCTTAATAGGGCAGAAGTCATGTAAAGGGCGGCCAGTGACACACCAATCTCAACATTAGACAGCCCAAGTTCATCAAGATAAGCAGGGATAAATATAGGAAATGCAGTTGTAGCAAAAGCAACAAAAAATGACACAATAATCAATTGCCTATAAAGAGCTTTCATGATTTAGGAATTGTGCTGAATCCTATTTAAAACTTTCTTAAAATATTTGTTTAACAAATATTTTATGCGTCTAGGCATAGGGGCTGGTGCAGCGAGTTGGAAATCTATAAGCTGCTTCTAATAAAAGATTCCATAAACCAATCTACTGCTCAAAAATGAAATGCCTGCGAAACATTTATATAGTACTTGTGTATTACAAATGTATTACAATGACAATGGCAGTTACTCAAGTCAGGTTGCCGGAAGGGCTTATAAGGGAAGTTGATAACTTAGTAAATAAAGGATTCTACACGAATAAATCTGATGTTATAAGAGATGCAATCCGCAAATTAATCATAGAAAAGCAAATTGGCTCAATTCCAGATACTGGTGATTCTGTAACAGAAGTTAAAAGGATTAGAAAGCAACTATCAAAAGAAAAATTCGATTTGAATAAGATAAATAGACTAAGTAAATAAGTTTTCTGGCATTTCTACCAGGATATATCTTCTTGCAAATCTTATTAAATCTGCATCTCTTGTTACAAGCACTAAATTTAATCTTCTGCATATTGCAATATGGAGGCAATCATAGAAACTTAATTCGTACATTAATTCTGATTCTAATTTTCTAGCAAAAGAGTAATCTTCTTCTGCAGTTTTTACAAATCAAAAACCCAATCACCCCAAGGGGGGGGTATATTATTATATTGGGTTTTTGGTCATAAAAATATACCTGGCAGATTAGTATAGATCAATTCCAGCCACCGCAAGCAGTGGGGTAAATTTTTATAAATCTAAATTTTATTTCTTCTTTAAAGAACAATTCTTTTTCTTTAAATATCTCATTATTCTTGAATTTAAATCTCATTTCTTTGAGAATAAGACCTGAATATATTATTTCTTCATCATCTGAGAATATTACTTTTTCAATAAAATCCTTTGCAATTCTCCAATAAGGGACACCTTTAGTAGAATCGCCCTCTTTTTTGAAAAGATTCAGCCAGATACAAGTATCCAAATAAAATGATCTTATTGGTTTGCTTTCTTTCATTAAGAATTGGTTTTTTCATTGATATTTATAAGTTTATCGTCGAGGATTTCCGAAAGTTTCGGAAGAAATATAAATAAAGTCAACATTAGCTCCCCCTCACGATACCACCACTCAACAAAAACTTTTATTCTGAAAGTTTTTGTAAAAAGGTTTAAATATAACCTAAACAAAAGTAATCTTATGGATACTTTAGAATGCATACAAAAGCGAAGGTCAGTAAGAAGGTTTCTTGATATTCCTGTTGAGATGGAAAAGCTGGGCAATATTCTTGATGCTGGCAGATTAGCGCCATCAGCAGGCAACCTGCAGAACTGGGGATTTATCATAGTCAGGGATCCTGCAAACAGGCAGGCAGTTGCAGAAGCATGCGCAAGGCAGATGTGGGTTGCAGCTGCACCAGTCATAATCGTTGTATGTGAGCAAACTGTTAAAGGGAAGAAATTCTATGGTGAAAGGGCTGAGAAACTTTATAATATTCAGAACTGTGCAGCAGCAGCACAGAATATGATTCTTGCAGCAACAGCGCAAGACCTTGGCAGCTGCTGGATTGGAGCGTTTGATGAAGAACTGCTGTCAAAAGCATGCGGAATTCCTGATGAAGCAAAACCTCTGGTGATGATAGCAATTGGATATGCAGCAGAAAAACCGAAAACACCTTCAAAGCACTTACTTGAGAAGATTGCTTTTCTTGAAAAATATGGGAACAGGATTGCAGACATTGATGCAGTCCTTGGCTATACAAGCCAGCATGTGAGGAAAGGTATTGCTAAAGCCAAAGATATTGCTAAAAAAGCTCATAAAAAACTAAAACAATAAAATGTATGAAGATAATCCTGATGTCATAGAAATGAGAAATAAGATAGGTGGCATCAAGCGAGATATCGAAGCGAAGAAAAGGGAGCTTGGCATGCAAGATGGCCATATAGTAGATTCTATTGATGATTTGGTGTGTCCATACCATGATAAGCCAGTATTCAATAAGCCAATGATAAGAAATTCTCAAAAATATTCTTCAAAAGAGGGGCTGCATATATTCTATTGCTCAAAATGCGCTGATGAATTTCCTGCGAAAAAAGGAAGCGAAGCATATGAATGTCAGAACTGCGGAATTGTAAAAGGTGAGCTATTTGAAAAGCGTTTCTCACAAGGTTCGATGAATGGGATTCGATATCATTGCAAAGTCTGTGACAGGGCTGTAGGAGAATATACCTGGTAAAAAAGTTGCTTTGCAACTTTTTTAAAGTTAGTATCGGGGTGGGGGAGCAAAGTGCTGAGAAATTTGAAATCTATACTTTATATATTCTAAAAGATTTGCTGTGCAAATCTTTTTTATTCATACTTCTTCAGCACAAGACAGGCATTATGGCCTCCAAAACCTAAATTGTTATTCATTGCTATATTGACATTTGATTTTCTCGCTTTGTTTGGCACATAATCAAGGTCGCATTCAGGATCAGGATTATCATAATTGATTGTAGGCGGCACTACTCCATCTTTTATTGCTAAAACGCATACAATAGTCTCTATACCACCTGCTGCTCCAAGCGTATGACCAAACATTGACTTAGAAGAACTTATTGGAATATTATAAGCATTATCCTTAAATACATTTTTTATTGCTCTTGTCTCAATCAGATCATTTAGTGGTGTAGAAGTTCCATGTGCATTGATATAATCTATATCTTTAGCATCAACTCCTGCAGACTTTAAAGCATTTGCAATAGCAAGAGATGCTCCTTTTCCTTTTTTATCAGGAGCAGTTATATGATAGGCATCAGAAGTCATACCATATCCGATTATTTCAGCATATATTCCTGCATTTCTTTTAACAGCATTTTCAAGACTTTCTATAACAATGATTCCTGCTCCCTCAGACATGACAAAACCATTTCTTTTTGCATCAAAAGGTCTTGATGCTTTTTCAGGAGATTCATTATATTCAGCTGTTATCGCACCCATCTTAGAAAAAGCTGCATAAGGGAGAGGAGTGATAGCTGCCTCAGAACCACCTGTGACCATTATCTCTGCAATTCCTGATTTGATTGTCATCACGCTATAGATTATAGAATGCAACCCTGATGCGCATGCCGAGCTTATTGCTAAGCTTGGTCCTCTAATCCCATATTTTATGCTGACCTCTCCAGAGGCAGCATTTGGCATAAGATTGGGAATTGTAAAAGGGCTTACTCTTTTAGCTCCCTTTTTAAATAAAATATTTTCCTGTTCTTCGGTGGTATTAAAACCACCTATTCCTGTGCCAACAATCACACCCATATCCTCATTATTATCCTTCATTTCAAGTCCTGAATCATCTATTGCCATGCTTGCAGCAGCAAGCGCATACTGGCTAAACAAATCTAACCTTTTTGCTTCTTTTTTGCTGATGCCATATTCCTCAGGATTAAGATTATTTACTTCTCCCCCAATTCTGCATGCAAAATCAGATGCATCAAATTTAGTCACATTTCTTATCCCGCTTCTGCCGTTAGCTATATTTCCCCAGAACTCTTCAATATCATTTCCGCAAGGGCTTATAACCCCCATACCTGTGATTACTACTCTTTTTTCCATTATGCAATACACCCCTTATCATAATTAAACTATGAAATGAGAAAGATATGCGACACCTATAAATCTTTCTGTCCTGAGAATGATTCCAAATAATATGAAATCTCTCTTCTTCATTCCGAATATGCCTGCAATCCAACCAAAGGGACATATGGAAGAGGGGTGAGTGCAGCTATGCTAAGCCCCACTTTGCCATAACGAGTATAAATCTTCTGCTCTTTGATACTGCCTGAGGTAATATTTGCGCTTAAAGCCGAACTTGCCATAGATTGTGCCAAGCCAATAACCTATAAAACTTGCGATTATCAATCCCAGCAAAACCCAGAAGATAACAAGAATCCAATTAAGACCAAGCAATATGCCTCCTACAATGACTACGCCAGGTCCAAGCGGCTGCATAATAAGATCCAGGATAAAGCTGATAAGAAATACAGCAAAATAACTATGAAGACTGATAAACCCAAGTAGGAATAAATTGGCAAAAGTTTTATCTCTTATAAGCGTGATCAGGTGCTGCATGAGGTGATAAAGTTCCTCTGCTTTGCAAAAATGGAAACAAATTCATTGGTGGACTAATGATTTCAATATCAAAGGCAGGATAAACCTCGTTATCTATAAATTGTGTTACAGCTCTTTGAACCATCTCATGATTTACCATTAGTTATCCTGATTGACACTCATCATTCAATACCACTTTAGCGTTTTCGATGTATCCAATAGTATAATTACGACAACTAAAGTTTCTATCTGCTCTTGCTACAAGTGCAATCGAAACTTCAGACTCAGCACCATTTAATTTTGTTGCGTAATCTGTCCCTCTTTGAACATATAGTTCATTTTCAGGAATTAAATCTGAATAACCTATGATTGATTCAATACCTTTTTTATTTTCAATTCCAAAACTAAAACTCATCCTATCTGTCATTTTGTATCCCCCAGAATACTCAATAAATTTTGAGATTCCTAATCCCATTTTTAATTAATGGAATGAAGAAGGATTTATAAACCTATTGATTCCTCTGTGATATCACGAGAAAATGATATAGTGCTATATCTTATGATAATTTTTTATAGCTAAAGATAATAAAAATCCTTAAGTAGCACTACTGGTCAAAGACCAGTGGAAAGATCAGCTTCTAAAATTTCTACATATTCACTAGATTTAATCAGAATGCAAGATTATTTCACAGACCACTCATTTTCAGCATCAACTCTGACTTTGCCTGATTTTGTGTCAAGCAGTTTTCCGCCAGCAAAAAGTTTCTTGTTCCTGACAGTGAACTTTACTTTAAGGAATTGGTTAAAATCAATCTTCTCTTTATTATTTTCCATGCCTTCAACAGAAATCTCTTCTCCGGCCTTGCATCCTGAAGCATCAACAAGGACGCAATTTTCTCCTGATTTATCTGATGCTGCAAGAAGCATGCCATTGCTTTCCTGACCTCTTAATTTTGCAGGCTTAAGGTTTGTGACAACAACAATATTTTTGCCAGGTAATTCATCTGGAGAATAGAATCTTCTGATTCCTGCAACAATCTGCCTTTGCTCTGTTCCAAGATCAATCTTCAATATCACAAGCTTGTCTGCATCAGGATGTTCCTTTGCCTTGATTATCTTTGCTGTCCTGAGGTTTAACAGGAATTTTTCAGGTTCTTTGGCTGCGGAAAATCTGGATTGGAGTTCATCAATAATATTATCTTCTATTATTTGGAATAATATCTCTGGCTCGCCGATTCCATGACATTGTTCGATTGGAAATGTTCCAAGAGCATCCCATGCAAGAGGCTCAATATTAAGCTGATTGAATATCTTTGCTGAAGTATCAGGAAGATAAGGCTGAAGCATGACAGCAAGGTCGCTTACAAGATTTGCAAGTACATACAAGGCTGTGCCTGCTGCCTCAGGATCTTGTTTCATCTTTTTCCATGGCTCACTTTCCTGAAAATACTGGTTCCCTAATTTTGCGATGTGCATTATCTGCTTTAGAGCTTCCTTAATCTCCACTTCTTGCAGATACTCAGCCACTTTTGATTCTTCTTTTTTTATCATTTTGATAAAAGACTTATCAGCATCAGTGAGTTGTGGCAGAGGAATCTTCTGATCAAAGAATTTTTTAAGGAATATTATCACCCTATTGACAAGATTGCCTATGTTTGCAGCAAGCTCATTATTGTTTTTATCCTGCAGATCTTTCCAGTGGAATGATGAATCAGACCTCTCAGGCCTGTTAACAAGCAAATAATACCTGAAAACATCTGAGGATATGCCAGTTTCAATTGCATCTGTGCCGAATACTCCTATGCCTCGTGATTTAGAGAATTTTCCTTCTTCATAATTAAGATATTCAGTTGAACTTATTCTGTAAAGCATGGTATATTGGTCGCCTGAGCCTAAAAGCGAGGCTGGAAATACTATTGTATGGAAAGGAATATTATCCTTGCCCATAAACTGATAAAGCTTAACTTTTTTATCATTCTTCCACCATGATTCCCAGGTATCTGGAAATGCTTTCTTTGTTATGGAGATATAACCTATCGGCGCATCAAACCAGACATAGAATACTTTGTGTTTATACTTCTCAAGAGGAATCTGGATACCCCATTTAAGATCGCGTGAGATTGCCCGCTTTTTCAGACCCTCTTTTATCCATGCATAGGTCATTGTCTTTGCGTTATTGGACCAATTGCCTTCAACAGAACGCTTGTCTATCCATTTAAGAAGTTTGGGCTTTAATTTCGGAAGGTCAATAAAAAGATGCTCTGTTTTCTTTATTATAGGTGCAGAACTGCATATCTTGCATTTTGCATTTTTCAGCTCAACAACATTCAGCATCCTGCTACAGCTGTCGCACTGGTCTCCTCTTGCATCCTTAAATCCGCAGAAAGGGCAGGTTCCTTCGACAAACCTGTCAGCAAGAAACTTCTTGCACTTCTCGCAGTAAAACTGTTCAACTACATCTTCAGCAATATAACCATTCTTATGAAGCCTGTTGAAAATATCCTGAGTTATCTCTACCTGTTCAGGTGTTGATGTCCTGCCGAACTTATCAAAACTTATATTAAACCAGTCATAGATCTCTTTATGAATCTTATAATATTTATCGCAGATTTCCTTAGGAGTTACTCCTTCTTCAATTGCTTTTGTCTCTGTTGCAGTGCCATGCTCGTCAGTTCCGCAGATATAGATAGTCTCATGGCCAATACTTCTGCAGAATCTTGCAAATACATCTGCTGAAAGCACTGCGCCGATTATATTTCCCAGATGCGGCACATTATTCACATATGGAAGTGCGCTGGTTATAAGGATTTTCTGTTTTTTGATTGTCATAAACTGCATAAAATGGATAATGGTTTAAATATGTTACTGAAATAGAAAATCCATTCGAGTCTGAGATTGATTATGGTCAGGCTGTGACATGATGTTCATATTGCTGTTATTAATGCATTGGATTTTCTATGAAATATCTCGAGGATATGCAGATTTGTGAATCCTGCCCTATATAAACCAGAGGTAATGCGAAGCTTTAAAAATGATTATTTGTTTTAAATTTATCAAATACCTACCTAAAAATAGTAAATATTTGTGTATGCTGAGAGAAGAGAAGTCCCCAGAGGAGGGTCCAGTTATAATGAAGAAGAATAAATAATAATCTTATTTCTTTTTCTTCTTCTCTTTCATCTTCTTTGTGATGTCAATGTTTGCACCGCAGCTCTTGCAGTTGAATCTTAAGGTCTTCACACCGTCAATGCTTTTCCTTTTATAAGGGGTCTCAGCTTCGCCATGCTCTTTACATTCTGGACATGTATATTCACAATATGCTGTAAGCCCTTCTTCATATTCATCCTTTTCTACACTATAGCTGCATTCAGAGCAGACATATTCCTTGGCTCTTATTTTTGCCCTACCTGTTTTTGCATCAACAGGCTTCCCCATAAGCGCTTTATGGCACTTTGGGCATTCCTGCTTGAATACCCATACCATAGCACTGCCTGTGCCTACATCTCTATTGCTGAAATATATGCATTCATCCATTGATTCTGGTTTTCTATAAGCCATTATACACCACCTTTTTTTGTTGATTGAAATCTTTTGTATTTATCATCTGTAAACAATCGCTTGACTTCGATGCTGACTGCATCGCACTCTACCCTGATATACCTTGGGCAGATTGTATATTCCATATTATTTTTATTGCAATAATTTATAACTCTTTCCTTTTCTGTTTCATCAGCAAATCTTACTGCTATGTTTATGCCATGCAAGGATGGATGGATAAGCTTCTCCTGGAAGCCAAGATTGATAAGGTCTGCAATGAGTTGCTTTCTTATCGCGTTAATATCTGCCAGCCTGTTATTCATGGTTTTTATTCTGTCAGCCAATCCTGCGCCTGCGCTAATCTCCTGCATTACAATTATATCAAAATAATCGCTGTTCTTTACTCCAATAAAGCCTCCATCTCCATAACTTATTGGCTTGTCCTTGCCAAATGAACAGGCAACAATGTCTCCAAATTTGGCATTATCTGTGCCGATGGATCCAGTTATATCATTTATTATCATGCTTCTATTTTCCCTGCATATAGCCTCAATATCTTCCATATTTTCCAAAGCCAGATATCCAGGCATAGAGTTTATCAGGAGAATGCTTTTGTCATCCAATCTGGCTGCAAGTTCATGCTTATCAATAAGGCCTAGATTGGTTTTTAATTTAATGACTTCAAGATTAAGCCGCATAGGATACTGATAATAAGTTATCCAGCCGCCCTGGTCCTGGATAAAGACATTTGTCTTGCCCAGCCTCTTGGCTATCCTTAATGCATATAATATTGCTTTGTTTCCATTTTTTACAAGTTTTATATTGCTGCAACCTGAAAGGTCACTCAATTGTTTTTTTATTTCTTCAGCCATATCTTATACAAAATCATTAGGATTTATAAATATTGACATAATCCATACAAATATGGGATATTATGATGAGATTGCAGAAGGCTATAATGAGCTTCATAGTGAAGAACAGAATAAGAAACTGAGGCTTATCAAAGAAAAACTGGTAAATATGGGAATCAAGACTACAAGAGATACAAAACTTCTTGATGTGGGATGCGGAACAGGCATATCTACTGACTTCTGGGATTGTGATGCTACAGGAATAGATCCTTCAAAAGAGCTTTTGAACCAAAACAAAAGTCAAAAGTCAAAATTAATTCAAGCAGTAGCAGAAGAGATTCCATTTGCAGATGATAGTTTTGATATCATAGTGAGTGTAACTGCAATACAGAATTTTGATGATATTGAAAAAGGATTGCAGGAGATAAAGAGAGCCGGCAGAGGATGCTTTGTTCTTAGTTTTTTAAAGAAATCTGATAAAGCAGATGTGATTAAAGGACTTATTGAGAGTATATTTGATGTAAAAGAAGCTGTTGAAGAGGAGAAGGATTTGATAATTTTTGCATGATTTTAGGGTTTAAATGAATTAAGTATACCCCTTATGCTCGGTCTCAAAGAAAACTTTGACATTTTGAGGCAGCTTGTCCTTATAGATATATCCCAGACCTAATTCAACAGGTTGAATAAACCCTCTTAACAAAGGTCTGCCTTTTCGCGCTATTACAATCGTAGAGTGTTTTTTATCCAGACTTGTTGTTATCTCTTGCCACGCAGCTGCCACGCTTTTATATACAATGACATCGTGGAAACCAATAAGGCCTTTATCTTCTACCAAAGGACTGTAATTTTTCCAGTCTGCAAGGACTACATTCTTGGAATGCGCGCCATCTATGAGCAGAAACCCAATATTACAGCCAATGTCCTTGAGCATAACCTTCAACTGTTTTAAAGTCATTTCAGATTGAGATTCGCCCCGAATGTGATAATAGTCTATATGAGGGCAGGCTTTTTTTAGCATCTTCATACACTTAAGATACTTCTTATAGTGCTTGCCGTACTTTGTCCTCTCACTCCATGGATCAATTGTGATAATAATATGGCGCTTTCTCTTATCCAATACTGATGAAAGAAGATAGACATGCCCTCCCTCAGCCGAACCAATTTCTACAATCACCTTTGGCTGAAGCAGTTGAACAATCTTCAACCCTACAGACAACTCGCCTGCAGTCTGTCCGACAGGAGGACAATCAAAATCAGGAAATCTTATTCCTAACTCGCCAGCGACCTGTTCCAAGCGTTGAAGATAACCCATACCCTCAAAATAATATGTTAAAATTTATAAATGTTATGTTATTATCCACTATATCCTCAAGAGATATTGCTTAATCAGTAAACTATAAATAGGAGTGCAATTAAAAGAAAAGTATGTCAGAGCTTACAGGGCCAAGCCAGGCTGTGCTTGTTACAACAAGGGCATTTATTGAGGACAGGTTCTCAACCAACAAGAGGACAAGAGATAATATAATGGCAACAACATCCTGTATGCAGACTTCGCAGAATCCGGCATTGTATGCCATCTCAATCGCTAAGCAAGGTTATTCATCCAAGCTTATAAAGAACAGCAGTGTATTTGCCTTAAATTTCATGCCATATCATCTTAAGGATGAGACAATTAAGTGCAGCAAGCTTTTTGGTGAGCATATTGATAAGTTCAAAGAGGCAGGATTATCAAAAACAGAGGCTGCCACTATTGACTGCCCCCTTATTTCAGAAGCAATTGGGCATATGGAATGTGAAGTAATTAATGAGATTGAAACCGGCGACCAGGTTATTTTCATTGGCAAAGCACTAAGATCAGAACTGAAAAGGCAGGGCAAAAGATTATATCATATTGATTTGGAAAATCTTACAACAACAGAATAATGATAATATAGATGAGGTGTAAAAATGACTCCCGAAGAAACAATAAAGGTAAAAGAACTTGCAGAGACGCTAAAAAACAGTGGACTTGCGGCAAGCATGATGCATGCAGTTGAAAGAGCAAAGGATATTTTAGGCATAAAAGATGAAAACATTGAATCTCTTGAAAAAGAGTTTGAGATTAAGAAAGAAGAAGCAGCTGAAATCAAAGAACAGATAGAAGATCTGAAAGAAAATCCTGATCCTGAAGCAGCAGAACAAGTGCAAAAGTGGGAAAAAGAGCTTAAGGTTGATATTCAAGAGATTGAAGAAGAGATAGAAGGACAGAAACTTCAGGAGATGCCAGTAGAAGAAGCAGCAGTTGAACAGGAAAAAGCTGTGGAAGAAGTAACTGGAGAAACAGAAGAGACAAAGGAAGGAGAAACCCCTGTTGAAGAAGAAACTGAAACACAAGAAACTGTTGAAGAAGTGAATGAAGAAGCAGAAGTGACAAGGGAAGAAAACCCTATTGAAGAAGAAACTGAAACACAAGAAACTGTTGAAGAAGTGAATGAAGAAGCAGAAGAGAAAAGGGAAGAAAACCCTATTGAAGAAGAAGCTGAAACACAAGAAACTGTTGAAGAAGTGAATGAAGAAACAGAAGAGACAAGGGAAGAAGGAAACCCTATTGAAGAAGAAGCTGAAAAACAAGAAACTGTTGAAGAAGTGAATGAAGAAACAGAAGAGACAAGGGAAGAAGGAAACCCTATTGAAGAAGAAGCTGAAAAACAAGAAACTGTTGAAGAAGTGAATGAAGAAGCAGAAGAGACAAGGGAAGAAGAAAACCCTATTGAAGAAGAAGCTGAAAAACAAGAAACTGTTGAAGAAGTGAATGAAGAAGCAGAAGAGACAAGGGAAG
>JAYEPB010000061.1:0-14077 GCA_034723595.1 Nanobdellota archaeon | reverse complement strand
CCTAAAATCAGTATAGGTTATGATTTTAAGGTCTATATTCCTAAAGATATTGCTGAAAATTTTAAGTCAAAATATGATTTAGCATTAGAGCTGATTAAAGATGCATATAGACGTGGATTAATCAAAAAAATCTATTTTGACAGTTGGAGAGGTGTTTCACAAGACTGTCAAGCAATCCTATGGATTCGAAGACTATCAGGTTATTGAAGCGCAGGTAAAACAATTTTAAACAAAATCAAATCACTTCTTATCTTCAACTTCCTTAACCAGCCTATTTGCAAAATCATTTACCTTTTCTGCGCCAGTGACTTCATTATTCCTTGTCCTTACAGTAACTGTACCATCTTTCTCTTCTTTTTCTCCAACAACACAGATATAATTGACCTGATGAATCTGCGCATCCCTCACTTTTTTAGACACAGATTCCTGCCTCATGTCAAGATCTACTCTTAATCCTTTTTCTTCAAGATTTTTTTTGACTTTCTCAGCATAGTTATTGAACCTGTCTGCTACAGTCAATAACTTTACCTGCTCAGGACTCAGCCACATTGGGAATTTGCCTGCGTAATGCTCCACAAGTATACCAAAAAACCTCTCCAGGCTTCCATAAATAACTCTATGTATCATAACAGGCCTGTGCTTTTTTCCATCCTTACTTTCATAAGTAAGATCAAATTGTTCAGGAAGCGCCATGTCAAGCTGTATTGTACCACACTGATGCGATCTGCCTATTGCATCCTTGATATGGAAATCAATCTTAGGACCATAGAATGCTCCATCTCCTTCATTTATTATGTATTCCTTTCCAGTCGATTCAAGTGCCTCCTTTAATCCATTTGTTGCAGTTTCCCATTGCTCATCTGAACCAATAGATTTATCAGGTCTTGTAGAAAGTTCAAGATGATATTCTAATCCAAAAGTTGAATACATCTCATCTGCTAACTTAATGACTTCTAATATCTCGTCCTTTATCTGCTCTTTTGTCATGAATATGTGAGCATCATCCTGATGGAATGCTCTGACCCTGAAAAGTCCTCCAAGTGTTCCTGATAGCTCATGCCTATGCACATGACCAATCTCTCCGACTCTGAGAGGGAATTCTTTATATGAATGTATTGTTTCCTTATAAGCAAGCATGCCTCCTGGACAGTTCATTGGCTTAATTGCATAATCTTCACCATCTATCTGGCTAGTGTACATATTTTCCCTGTAATTCTCCCAATGCCCGCTTGTTTCCCAAAGCGCTTTGTTAAGCAGCATTGGAGTTTTAATTTCTTCATAATTATAATTCTTGTGAACTTCCCTCCAGTACTCAAGCAGAATGTTCCAGATTATCATGCCATTGTTGTGAAAGAATGGAAAACCACGAGCTTCCTCATGGAAACTGAACAGGTCAAGAAGTTTTCCAATCTTTCTGTGATCCCTTTTCTCAGCCTCTTCAATCATATGCAAATGCTTTTTCAACTCTTTCTTATCAGGAAAGCTTGTGCCATAGATTCTCTGAAGCTGTTCACGCTTAGCATCCCCTTTCCAGTATGCTCCTGCAACCTTGGTCAGCTTGAATGATTTTATTTTTCCTGCTGAAGGAACATGCGGTCCTCTGCATAAATCAACAAAATCTCCTAATTTATAAGCTGATATGTCATCGTCATGAAGAGCCTTAATCATCTCAACTTTGAATTTATTTGATTTGAACATATCAAGAGCTTCTTTTTTTGTAAGACCAATCCTTTCAAACTTTACATCAGATTCAATAATCTTCTTCATCTCTTTCTCAATCTTCTCAAGGTCTTCAGGAGTGAATGGCTTATGATCAAAATCATAATAAAAACCATCTTCAATCGCAGGACCTATGGTAGGAAGCGCTTCAGGAAATAACTTAAGGACAGCAGCAGCCATAACATGGGCAGTAGAGTGCCTGAAAATTTCTTTGCCTTCCTCGTCCTTAAATGTGAGAATCGCTAATTCAGTATCATCAGTAAATTGCGCAGATAAATCAACAAGATTGTCTCCTGCTTTTGCTGCAATTGCTGCTCTCGCAAGCCCAGGACCTATTGATTCTGCTATTTCTCCAGGGCTTATGCCCACATTATATTCCTTTTCTGTATTGTCAGGTAATTTTATCTTGATTTTTCCCATATTATCACATCCACATAAAGATTTTTATATGAAGACTGTTAAAATACCGTAATATTTAAATATATCTTTATTTTTAATGAGTATTATGACTAAACCAAAAGTGAATTATTGGATTAATATGTTAATGCTTTTGTTGTTTATTGTGGTTGCTATATCAGGAATCGTGTTATTTGTTTTCCGCCTGTCAAATATTAAAGGAGGAAATCATGAAATATTCTTGGGAATAACAAATCATTACTGGTTAATTATGCATTATTTGTTTGTGATAATCTTTGTAATCTTCGTACTTACCCATGTTATATTAAAGGGGTATTGGACAAAGGATATGACAAAAAGGATATTGAAACTTAAGAAGAAAGCAGAGATATAAGAGATTTAAAAAATGTCAGGAAAAAGAATGCCAGGAAAAAGAATTATTGTAGGAAATTGGAAGATGCATAAGACAAATGCAGAAGCAGAAGAATTTGCTGTAAATCTTAAAGTTTTTCTTGCAAAGATAGACAAAGAGATTGAAGTATTGCTATGTCCTCCAGCTACTGCAATTAGCTGTACAGCAAGTGTTCTTGATAAGACAGGTATAAGGATTGCTGGCCAGAACATGCATTTTGAGGAACTGGGGGCATTCACTGGAGAAATATCTGGAGTGATGCTTAAAGATGCAGGCGCTACTCATGTTATGCTGGGTCATTCTGAAAGAAGGCATATATTCAATGAAGATAATGCAATGATAAACAAAAAAGTGCATACAGCATTCAAGGCAAATCTCATCCCAATACTCTGCATAGGAGAAACAATGGAGGAGAAAAAAGAAGGTCTTACCTGTACTGTTCTGGAGAGCCAGCTTAAAGGCTGCCTTGAGGGCATTTCAAAAAACCAAGCACAAATCCTTATCATAGCATATGAGCCAGTTTGGGCAATAAGCAGAGACGATCCAAATCATAAGCCAGCAACCCCTGATGATGCTGAAGAAGCCCATAGTTTTATAAGGATTATTATAGAAAAATTTTATGATAAGATTATTGCAGATAATATTAAGATACTTTATGGCGGAAGCGTAAATCCTGGTAATGCAAAAGCCATTCTTGATAAGAATAATATTGATGGAGCTCTTGTTGGAGGCGCTTCACTTAAACCAGGAGAGTTTGCAGAGATTGTTACAGCTGCAAAATTTTAATTTATATTCATGCAATCACAAATAGCAAAAGCATATGATAAGTATGCAAAGCAATATGCAGATTACCTGGAGCAAAGGCTTCCACAATATCTTCTCACTAAATTTATATCCTTACTTCCAGCTAAAGCAGTTGTCCTGGATGCAGGATGCGCTGCAGGAAGGGATTCAGCTTATCTTGCAGAAGAAGGTTTTGCTGTAAAAGGCATTGACATATCTAAAGAAATTCTGAAAATCGCTAGAAAAAGAGCAAAAGAAGAGACTCTTAAGATTGTATTCAAAAATAATAGCCTCTGCAGGATTTCATATAAAGACAGCACATTTCATGGCATCTGGTGCTTGGATACATTCAACCATACCAGCAGGAAAGATATCAGGGAAACATTAAAAGAATTGTGCAGAGTGCTGAAAAAAGACGGCATTCTTGCCATTAGTGCTCTTGAAGGAAAAAAAGAAGGCATGGAGCAGTTGGAGTATATTCCTGAAACAGTGTTCTGCGCAGAGCATAATCAGCCTGAGATTGAAGAAGAACTCAGAAACGCAGGATTCAATATAATTTACAGCTCTTTTGACCAGCCAGATGGTGAAGTGCATATCAACATATTTGCAAGGAAATTATGACTGATATTTATGTTAAAAGCCTGATAATTTTTTTATAAATCTGCCAGACTGGCGAAGCATATAACTTGTAAATTCTATTTTCTCACATAAGAAAGGCTGGAAAGGACTTAAAATATTTGCATTTAAATTTGATGGATAATTACTTCCAATCACACTTGTTCCATAAACTTTTTTAGGTTTGCGATTATATACAAATTTCATAACCATGCCTAATGATTTGCCTGTAGAAACTACATCTTCAACAACTAAAACTGATTTATTCTTTATTTGGGAATCACGGTCAGTTTCAGCAACAAATGCAGGCATTTTTACTTCTGAATCATTTTTGTTATTATAAGAGTATCTCATAACAACCAGGTCTTTTTTTTCCATCATGTCCATCAGCAAATAAGATGGCTCAAACCCTCCTGAGGCTACACAAATGATTGTATCTATATCTCTAATATAATCTGATATGGTTGGCAGATTCAGGCCAAAGCGTTGGACTTCTTCATAATCACTAAAGAAAGCATGCCTGTGTTTTGCAGCGCAATAATTATTACCATATTGAAGTATAGTAGAAGCAGAAGGCAAAAAAGTTTCCTTTACATCATCAAAATCAACTCCATCGCCTCAATAAAAAGATCCAATAGCTTTTTTGCCTGCAAGATTTAATCTGGATAAAGTTTCATATTGTTGCTCTGACCATGGATTTTTCTGATCAATATTCTGATCAGTATCTTTTTCAATAAGTCCCTCAAAATAAAGCTGAGATATTGCTAATAACTGATCATTAAAATTCAAAGGATTATCTTCAGTTTCAACATTTTTAATTAACTCTTGAAGATTCATGTTATAATGATGTTTAATAAAAGATCTTTCTATTTGATAGTGCTTGGATAAGGATATGTTTGGAATTGCTTTCATAAGAGAAAGAAATGAACTTGGATTTATAAATGTTATGAAGAGGTGTTACTAAAGAGGGATAAAGATAGAATCTATATTACACAACTTAAAGGCTTGTGCGAATGTTTTTGATTATTTATGAGAATCAAAAACCCAATCGCTACAAGCGGAGGGGTATAATTTTACATTGGGTTTTTGGTCATAAAAATATACTTAGCATATATATTGGTAAGCGAAGCTTACTAATAACTTAGAAGGCTATGCCTTCCAAGTATCATTGACCACACCCAGCCACTGCAAGCAGTGAGGTATATTTTTATGAATCAATGGACATTTACCCTTATTTTAGAGACTGGATAATTTATATCATAAGAATCTAGTTTGCATGACTCATAATCGATACAAGTTAATTCATTATAACACACACATACATCAATCGTATATCTGCCAGAAAGCGCTTTCCTTTCAGTCTTAATCATAAGATTTGATATTTCCTGCTTATTTGATTCTACCCTCAGTTCAACATTATCTCCAAGAAGCTTTAATAGAGGGATAGGAGGGTCAAGAGTTGCGCAATTAGTATCAAGAGGACCAGGGGAAAAGGTGCATGGCTCCATATCTTCCCTTACAAATAACCCTCTCCTTGCAAATATCTTAAATACATGATCTTCAGGTAGGACATTATTTATGCCTATGCCTATAATATATTCTTCGTCTCTATCCAAATCAATTGATCTTGGAACAACTGATACTTTAGCTCCTCCATGAAGCTGTGTTATGATTTTCTGTTCCACATTCCTGCTAACTTGCCTAAGCTGCTCCTCGCCACTTTGGTATATCTTCCAGAATAAAGTCAAGCCTGAGCCAAATACAACTAAAGATATTATAAGTATAACAAGAAAATTAACTGAAAGTTCTATTGCTGCTTTCTTATTAAGAAATTTGCAAGGCAAATTTTCTACAGTGTATTTAGGTCGAACTCGATGTTTCATCTTTAATGCTTTATTATCTCAAATTCCTTTATGATTATCACAAGGAACAATCCAAGCATAACTATGCCTATAACCATCCATGCAATTCCATTCTTTACTGCATCCATCATGATGTTATAAATCCCAAATACAATCATAATAAAGCCGAGCCAGAGGAACTTGTCAAATATCATTTTCATGATGTCAAATTCCTGCTGCTGTGTCATCCTTCTTTTTGATTGGGTCATATTTCACCTCTTTTTATAAAAAAGTTAAAAAAAATTGTTTGTTCTTATGCAGCAATCTGCAGGAAAATCTGCTTTGTCTCATAGACTGGGTCTTCCACAGATCCTCTAGCAGTAAGAACATCTGGATTAATACTCCAGAGATCCTCTGGACTTGGGTAATCGCCTCCATTATAAACAGCTACAGTGCAAATATACAACCTTCCGCTCGGAAGACCCCTATCAGTTATGATTACTTTATATCCCTTTGACTCACTTCCATCTATAGTCTGAGATGCTGATGTTATTATAGGCATTATGTCATCTCCAGAACTTGCACCTGCTTCAGTTGCCAGCATAGCCATATCTTGCCCTAGTTCATCCTGGCAATCATATATCCCAAACCTCGCATTTTCCGCCTTATAGGGGTTTCTGTTATAATATCCTACATTCATAGTCTTCTTGCCACCTGACTTTACAGATATTGTATCAGGCAGTGTCAATGGATTCTCTGCATCAGGTTGTGTCTCAAGGCTGGTTGCCTCAAATATACCTGTAGTCTTTTCAGTTCCAAACTTGAATATTGTTCTTGTAAAAGTCAATATCAGCCCAAGAACTACAAATGCTATGACCATTATGACGATAGAGTTCACAGAAAGCTCAAGAGCTCCTCTTTTTTTCATATTTTTTCGCATGATGATACACCTCTTAGTTAAAAATTTTAAAGTAAATTCTTTATAATATAATATAATGTCTATCTGGTTATCTGGACTTTATAAATATTTCGTTTAGGACATGCAAACATTTAAAAAGGGTTATGAATTCCTTATATCATAATAATTTATTAAAATAACACAATTTAAAAAAATGGCAAAACTAAGAAAATTTTGTGCTTACAGGAGGCTTGAAAGACCATATACAAGGACATCCAGATATAGGAAAAAATCTTTTATTAGGGTGAGACCTCATTCAAAGATAGTCAAGTATAATATGGGAGACTCAAAGAAAAAGTTTGATGTCACTTTTGATCTTATCTCAAAAGGTGATTTGCAGATAAGGCATAATGCTATTGAAAGCGCAAGACTGACATGCAATAGGTATCTGGAAAAAAACCTTGGCAAAGGAGGATTTTATTTTGAAATAAGAGCATTTCCTCATCATATCCTAAGAGAAAATCCTCTTGCAAGCGGTGCTGGAGCAGACAGGATGAGTACAGGTATGAAGATGAGCTTTGGAAAGCCAATAGGTGTTGCTGCACAGATCAGAATCGGCGCACCAATACTAAGTGTCAGTGTCAATAAGAACCAGATGAAAGTAGGAAGGGAAGCAGTCAAAAAATCTTCAAAAAAACTGCCAGGTAAATTCTCAATTGTTGAAAGAGCATTTTCACAGACTAAGGCAGCTGTTGTTAAAGAAAAACCAGTAAAGGAAGAAACTCCAGTTGAAAAGAAAACAGAAGCTGTTGAAGAAGTTCCTAAAAAGGAAGTAGTTGAAGAGAAACAGGAAGAAGCAAAACCTGTTGAAGAGGCTATTGAAAAAGAAGCTACACCTGAAGTAAAGATTGAAGAGAAATCTAAAGCAGAAGTTTCTTAATTATTCTTTAATTTTTTCAATCAATTTACAGACATTGCATACATCATTAGAACTGACTTCACCGCATCTGGAGCATGTCCTGATTTTTTTGTTTTTATACTCTTTTTTTAGAAGAGGAAGGATTTCCATGAATGAATTGATAATATTATTCTTTATGCCTGGATGCTTTTGTTCAAAATCATCCAGCATATGGCATACATCTTTCCTGAATGCAAATTTCCTGTATTTGCAGACCAGCTTCTTTGCTGCAAAGCCTTTAAGCATGGAATATAACATGACCTCTTTTTCAGGACATAAATAAAGCGGCTTTATCCTCTGGACAAATCGCTTGTATTTCTTTACACCTACAACAGGTCCGAGTTTTGCTGAAGCAAGAACATTTTTTCTTAACTGATTCATCAGAATTGACTGAGTTTCATCATCAAGATTGTGCCCTGTGGCTATGCAGTCTAATCCCAGATCTCTTGCTTTTGAGTTAAGAATCCTCCTTCTGAGTATGCCGCAGATAGTGCAGGGATTTGCTTTATCTGCTTTTGAGCTTAATCTTTTTAATATGTCATCAAGCGCAATGCCATATTCCTCGCTGAATGAATATATATGGAGATCTATCTTTTCTTTTTTACAGAACGAGATTGCATTTGATCTTGTCTTTTCTCCACTGGATTTTATGCCTTCATCAACCATAATTGCAGTTATCTGCATCTTAGGATTGCGCATGATAATCCTGTTCAGCAGATATAATGCAGTTATAGAGTCCTTGCCTCCGCTCAAAGCAATGCCAATCCTGCCTGATTTGCCAAGCAGATTAAATTTCCTTATAGTGCTGAATACCTTTTTTTCAAAATAGGATATGAAGTGGTTATTGCAGAGCTGTCTGTTATTCTCAAGTGTGTAAATGGGATTATTTCTGCATTCAAAGCATTTTATTTTGTCCATATAGGAAGAAGATTAACTGATATTATTATAATGTTTGGTTTCTGTAAAAAAGTTTCTGCAGGAAACTTCTTTATTCGGAAATCTTTCGAAAAATTATAGTATATAAATATAAAGCACAGGATTATCTC
Organism: Nanobdellota archaeon; assembly: GCA_034723595.1. Classification (GTDB taxonomy): domain Archaea; phylum Nanobdellota; class Nanobdellia; order Woesearchaeales; family JAGLGH01; genus JAGLGH01. The sequence continues at coordinate 5,409 of JAYEPB010000061.1, read as the reverse complement.
CCCAATATGACAGTTGAACACATGCTTGTTACAGAACCATTAAGGAAATTAGTCAGCAGGCATCTGAAAGTAGGAATTGTATGCCTTGGTCTTGGGTTTGCAGGAGGATATTATACAGCATACCATAAACCAGATGTTGATGAAAGCAATTATCAGATAGTCTATGATAATCAGCAGAAAAAATTCTTTGTTCCTAAAGAATATATGATCCCTTATGAGAAAAATCAGCAGGAAAAAGATCAACTTTATGATATGTTTGATAAAAAAATTTCTACAGAAACTGTCAAACTGTGAAATATAATATTGTTTAAATAAGTTATCATGAATTATTAGGATAAAAATATAAAAAAATTCTGTAAAAATTATTTTCAATCTTTTAATAATTGCTCAATAACAGCAGCATAAGCAGGTCTGGCTATAAAGACACCGATTGATATGCCAACTAATGTAGTAAATGCAAAGCCCTTGAGAAGTCCTGCTCCTGCAAACCAGAGAGGAAGCATGCCTGCGCATGTTGTGAAATAAGCAGCCATAATTATAAAGAATGCTTTCTTGATCTTGCTTTTCCAGTTATATGAATGTGATGATTCTCCTTTGAGTGTCTCGTCTGTAATAACAATCAGGTGATCAACTCCTGTACCTACTGCAATTATGATACCTGCGATAGCTGCAAGGTCAAGGTTCCATCCGACAAGAGAAGCAAATCCAAGCACCATTATAACCTCTGAGAGCATAATTAAACTCATAGGAATAGCTATCTTCAACTTCTTGTATCTCACAAGAATAACAATAGCGACTGACAATAAGGCAAAAATACCAATCATAATAGTGTTCTTAAGAAATTCTTCTCCCAGCATAGGAGAAATTGTATCTGTCTTGACAATATTAAGCTTTACTGAAAGGCTGCCTGTATCAAGAATTGTCTGGAGCCTTTTCATATTTGCCAGTGCATTATAGATTGCTTCTTGTTCAGAAACTCCTGCTCCTGATCCGCTGATTGCTATATCAGTCACAGTCCTGCCTTTAAGATCTGCTCCTATGTTAAGCTCATCAACCTGCGCATCGTCAAGGTAAAGCACAAGCTTTTCTTCAAGATATTCTTCTCCATTTTCATCAGTTATAACTGGCATATCCCTTGTGAGATCTGCTTGGCGCTCTGCTGCTGCTGGCTTTACTGAAATAGAGAATGAAAATCTGCAGACCCAATTGCCGTCTCCAGTCTGCCTGCACCCATACTGCGGATCAATGCCTGAACAATCTGCACTGTGGCATACATATGAAACTCCAAGGTCATCTTTCTTGCCGCCAATGAATACAGTCTCATTGCCTATCTTTGCTTCAAATTTGCCTTGCTTAGCAAGAAGTTCTTTGACTTCTTCCTGATTTGCTCCTGCAATCTCGATAAGTATATACTGGCTGCCGCTGATATCAGAAGATTTTCTCAATACTATATCACTTAATCCATAGACATTAAGCCTCTGCTCAAGATTATATATCAACCTTGATATCTCATCATCATCCAGATCTTCTTCAGGCTGAAGCAGTACCCTTGTGCCGCCCTGAAGATCAAGACCTTTTTTAATATTAGTATTAGGAGCATCATATACTCCCAGTCCAATATCCTGCACGCCAAGAATATTAGTGATTGTTTTTGGGACTTCTTTTGTGACATTTATTGTCTTATTGACTTCAACTTCTGTGCCATTGATAGTCTCATTCACAAGAACCACTTCTTCAAAAACCTTTTCTTCAGTCTCATTAAGTTCTATTACTTCTATTTCAGGCTTTATGGTCAGAGTATATATTCTCCTGTTTGTTTTTATATGGACAGTATCGTTTATCTCAAAAGTTGATATATAAGCATGATAATCTTCAAGACCCTTTATAGGTTTCTGGTTTATTGCCTCTATTACTTCTCTTGCCATAGGTCTTGTAGTTGGCTTTGGGCTTTCCATCCCTGCAAGGCTGGCTGAACTGTTTGTCACAACATTCCTTATTGCAACACCCTGAGCATCAGGATTAGGGTATATGGCTACTATAGCAAATACAATAAAAACAAGCAGCAGCAATACTCTGAAATTCAGAAATATCTTCTTGAAATCCATGCTCATTTTCTCTTAGCCTCCAGGTATAGCCTGAGTATTCCAACATTCTGAATCCAGGTATTGATTATATCAATACATAATCCTATAAGAAGTATTATCATTATCTGGCTTATCACTACAGACTGCGACAGGACTAATCCTACAGTAAGAGCAATCATTGTTGTGATATTCATTGTAAGTCCAGTCTTCATTGCGCTGTATATCCTATCCATGATTGAGCCTTCTTTTCTTTTTAGGACCCTTGTGGAGAGAAGTATGTCTGTATCAACAGAATAACCTATAAGCATGAGGAATGCTGCAATTCCTGCAGTGCTCAGTTTCATGCCCATCATATTTACAATTGCAAGAGTGATTATTATATCTGATAATGCTGCAAGTATGACTGCAAAACTTGGTATGCTAAATCTAACATACATAAAAACAAGACCTATGACTGCTATGGCTGCAAGAATCTTAAAGATTATACCAGAACCTGAATAAAGCAGGATTGCTGCAACAATAGTGAGGCCAACAACAATCAGTTTGTGTTTTAGGCTGTCTCCAAAATACATAAATACAATTGCGCCCATAAAAAGAAATGCCAGCAAGATTGCAATGAATGTCTCCCTAAAGAAACTTTCGCCAAGGCTTGAACCCATGAATTCTATTGAAAATTCTTTTCTTTGCACGTCTGTAAGCTCTGCAATATCAACTATGAAACTTTCTGCAGTATCCTTATCTTCAACAGAGATATCTGCTGCAACAATAATCCCCTTCTGCTCTATCCCAGAGGATAAAGTCCTTACAGAGATATCATTAGCAGGATAATTAGTTTCAAGATAGGCAGTAATTTGCGCGAGATCAACAGGCTTCTCTGTTGGGACTGTGATAGTCATACCGCCTTTAAGGCTGACATCCTTAGAGAGAAAATCTCCTGTTGTTATTGTCTGGAATGCTATTTGCGATATTGCCAGCACTAGCAATAGAATAGGAATTATAAGAAGAATCTTATATTTTTCCTCATAAAAATGCATTATTTTTGATTTTATTCCTTTTTTATCTTCTGACATAATTTCCCCTTAGTGAATTAAGAGATTTACTAAGGTTTTTAAAGCTTTCGTAAAAAAGATTTGCTCAAATCTTTTTTGGGGTGGTATCGAGTGTTTGGAAGTGAAAGGTGAAGGAGTGAAGTGCGAAGGGATATAAATGTAAAATTATCTATAAGAATTATCTAATTCATACTCAATATTTGCTTTCCATTTTTCGTATTGAGGTATTTTAAGAGGCATTTTTGACTATAAAGTTAATTAATTTTCCACTTCTTAGGATGATACCTAATACTGCTTTTTACAGAAACTTCATTACAATGATGGGTATCTTTCTCATGAACTTGTCTTGATTTACTAATATGCACTGCTCTTAACTTACCAGAATTTCCAAAATGATTAAGAACAAACCATTTATCATTACCTTCATAACTTATTGGAACTTCAACAGTCTTTGGTTTCTCCATCTTCTGTAACTACTCCTTCAACTTCTAATCGTTCCATTATTTCACCAATTTGATTTATAGGTAACTTTGTTTTTAAATGTAAATCTATAATATCAATTCCAGTGATTCCTTTTTCTTTAAATTGTTTTATGGCATCTCTTAATAACTCTTCTGCAGCACTATTTGAAACATTAATTAATTCATCATTACTTTTTAATTCAAGAATTTGTTTCTCCAAAGCAACAATTTTAGATTGAATTTCTTTTGTTAATAATTTTTCAGCAACTTTTTCAAATGCTTCTTTAGGTATAACAATTTCTCGTTCTCGTTCTACAACAGAAAAACCTGTAGATTCATCTTTAATCCATAAATTATCATTCCAGTTTTTTTCTTGTATTGTTCCAGCATTCATTTTATTATCTTATCAATATTATCTGCCCTATTGGATGTTATTTTAACAATCTTATCTTTATAATGCCCTGGACTCGGTTGTTCAAACCTAATAAAATCTACACCAGCTAAGTGAATTATAATGCCTTTTTCATCTTCTTCTAAAGGGGCTTCTTTTTGTTTAGGCAATAACATAAGCCTGATATCTGCAGCAACAATATCAGAATAATTCTCACCTAATCTTTCTTCTAATTCTTTTAAAAAATCATCTTTCAAAATATCTTTTAAATTCATTCCTTTAGCTAGAACTTGAGTTCTAGAGATATCTTTAAGACTATTTAAGTAACCCATATAATAAGGATATTGGCTTATTTATATAAAGTTTTGGTATAGGAATTAAATGAGTTTCCTTAAATCCATAAGATTCAGGATGATTTAATCTAAAATTTTGTAAAGCCAATCTTACTCTTTCATAAGACTTCTTTCTTGCATTTCATTTCCTTTTCGTTCATGCTCTCTTTGTATCAGTTCTGTTACTCTTGTATTTAAATATTTTTATAAAAGATTAAGCAAACACAATTACTATGAGAAAAGAAAAAGGTAAATTCTGGACTAAATATAAGAAGATCCAGCAAGCAGAATCAACTGAAAAAGTACAAAATCTAGATGGTACTCTTTATGCAGTGTTATTTAATGCAAAAAAAGGACGACATTCTTATGATATACAATTAATGTATAACTCATTAATTTATGCAGGGGTCTCTGATTTAGATATTTCAGTCTTAGAAGGAGATGGAAGAACAAAAAATAGATTTGTAAATAAATCTGCAACAATTAAAAATTTAGATTCTGTTGTTGATTCAATTAGACAAAGAGCAAATTTAAATGATAGATTATTGATTTATGTTGCAAATAAGGGTTATTTAGTGAATAAACAATGTAATGTTGAATCTTATGACGGATTTATTTATGAAAAAGATTTTGAACAAATTATGCAGGATTTACCTGTAAATTTTGGATTTTTTTATTTTGCGCAATGTCATTCAGGCGGATTTGCTGAAAGAATGGGATATGGAAGAAATATTGGGATGTCAAATGCAAACAGGGAAGAAAAAAGTTATGGTCATGTAGATAATGTTGGAGCATATTTTTCCCATTTTTTATTTTCAAATATTCTTAATCCTAAAAAAACAATTGAACAAGCATTTGATGAAGCAGTATATGAGACTACAAGCATAGAAAGAATAAATAACATAGGTTTGAAAGAGGGTTTTATGTATCCATGCCCTGAACGTATTAAATCAGAGGGATTAGAAACACCTCAATTAAGATGGCAGAATGCTGACCCATCAAGAGTATATATGACTAAGGAGGAGTAAAGAATCCAAAGAATTATAAAGATATTAATATTACCAACCCATATGGAAGAAAGCAATCTAATTA